>JBEVMD010000579.1:0-5199 GCA_040508835.1 Duganella sp.
CGGTTGCCGTTTTCCTCACGCTTCACCTCGCTCATGCCTTCCCACGCCGTGTGCCACTTGCCGTCGGTATCCTGCAGCTCCACCGTGTTGATCGCCTCCACGCCCTGCCCGCCCGGGATCACCACCCGCACCTCGGTCGCATAGACCGGGTTGGCAAAAGTGGTTTCCAGCCAGTCGAACCCCTTGTCGATATTGTCGTTGAGCCAGTTGCGGCCATCGGCCGGGCCGGTGGCGTTGGCCGCCTGGTTGACCTCGGAAGCGTTCTTGTTCTTGTCGCCAAAGGTGGAACTGACCTTGGCGGTGGCTGCCCACTGCGCGCGCGGATCGTTGATGAACTTGTCTTCGCGCGTGGCAAATGCCAGCAGCGCTTGCTTGCGCGCCAGTTCGCGCTGCTCGGCGGTCGGTTCGGCCGACGGCGTCGAAGTGGCTGGCGTGGCAGGTGTCGCGGAGGTCGCTGGCGCTTCGGCGGCCGGCGCCGGTGCAGGCTCGGCCTCGCGCTTCTTGCAGGCGCCCAGCAGGGCAACCAGGATCAGGGGGACAACCAGGGCGGTACGTTTCATGCGGAGTTCTCCAGGGGGAAATTGGGACGATACATTTTTGACATTATCAAAATGATCTTAGCTGATTTCCGCGCCAAATAGCGCACTCGTCAGTTCGCACTCGTCAGTTTGCACTCGTCAGTTTGTCCTGGTCAGCTATATCGCGCAGGCAGCGGCACGGCCAGGCACACTTCCGTGCCGCCCTCCTCGCGCCTGCCGATACGCAGGGTGGCGCCGATCAGTTGCGCGCGTTCGCGCATGCCGGCCAGGCCCCAGTGCCCCGGCGGCGCCCCGCCCGCCAGCACCGCGTCGCCGATGCCGCAGCCGTTGTCCGTCACACGCAGCACCAGTTCGCGCGGCAGGTAGTCCAGCGCGATGCGCACCGTGGCCGCATGCGCGTGGCGGCCGGCATTGTGCAGCGCTTCCATCGCAATCGCCAGCACCTCGTGCTGCACGGCGGGCGCCAGCGGCGCAGCGGCATTGGCGCCGGCGGTTTCGATACGGGCATCGAGCCCGTACTGGCGTGCGCACGCGGCGGCCGCCTCGCGCAGCACCGCTTCCAGCCCCACCTGCGCATCGTCGGCCGAGCGCAGCGCCCAGACCTGATCGCGGCCTTCGAGCAGCACGGCGTCGGCGGTATCGAGGGCGCTGTCGATTTCCTCCTGCAGCGGATCGTCGGCGGCAATGCGGCGCTTGATGCGGTCGAAGCGCATGATCAGCGCCTGCACGCTTTGCAGGAAGTTGTCGTGCAGGGTGCGGGCGATGCGGGTACGTTCGTTCACGCGTTCATCCATGCGCTCCTGCATGCGCTGCGTCACGCGGGCCGTGACCAGCTGCACGCGCCAGCGGAACAGGCCATAGCCGGCCAGCGCCAGCACCAGCGCGCACAGCAGCTTGAACCACACCGTCTGCACGAACGTGGGCGCAATGACGATATCGAGATACGCGGCCTGCGGGCTCCACACGCCGTCTTCGTTACAGGCCAGGACTTCGAAGCGGTATTCGCCCGGATCCATATTGGTATAAAACGCCTGGCGCCGGGCGCCGGTCTCGCGCCAGTCGGTATCCAGTCCCACCAGCCGGTAGCGGAAGCGCGCGCGCTCCGGGATGGTCATCACGGCAGCGGTGAAGTCGATCTCGATTTCGTCGGTACCGGGCGGCAGGTGCACCGCGCCAGTCGTCAGGAATGCCTGGCGCTTGGCACGCAAGGCGGTGATCTGCGGCGTGGGCGCCAGCGGATTGTAGGTGATGCGATGCGGGTCGATCCAGCCGGTGTGCGCGGCGGTGGCGTACCAGATACGGCCGTCCGTGGTTTCGGTCAGGGTGGGGATGGGCCGCAGTTGCGCGGCCACGCCCTCGTAGCCGTCCAGGTAATCGAACCGCTCCACCGGCACCGTGGCCCACTGCCCTCCCATGGCGGCCACCACGTCGTTGGCGAGGAGATGGACGATGCCGCCGGCGCCATGCAGCCACACGTCGCCCCGGGCGTTTTCCAGGATGCCGGACACGCCGTAGATCTCGGGTCCATCCCGGCCGCGCAAGCGGTGGAAGCGCTGGCCTTCCCAGTAACCAAAGCCGCGGTCGCCGCCGATCCACAGGTGATGGCCACGGCTGTTCATCACCAGCACATTGCCGACGTTGAGGCCATTGGCGGTGTCGAAACGATGCAGCGCGCCGTCCGCCGCCAGCATGGCCATGACGTTTTGCGGATAGCCGAACCAGAGCCGGTCCTGGCTATCGCGATGCAGCGAGATGGCCGTGCGCCGCGCCAGTTCCGGCTGCGCGGGGCGGCCCCATACGCCGTCGCGGAATGTGTGCACGCCCTTGCCGATGACCGACAGCCAGAGCATGCCGCGCGCATCCATCGCCAGCGCCTGCACATCGACCTCGCGCAGGTCGGCCGGCAGGGCCCAGTGCCGGTACTGCCGTCCTCGCGCGCGCCACAGCAACCCGCGCCCGGCAAACCACAAGCCGCCGTCGCGCGCGCGGGTGCTGGCGGTGGGGCGGCGGATCGGCGTGGCCACATGGCTGCCGTCGGCCGCCACCCGGTAGAGCGTGTCGTCGTAACCCACCATGTTGCTGCTGCTGCCCACCCAGACGTCGCCATCATCCCCGGCCAGCACATTTAAAAACAGGGGCTGGCCGCCCGGCGGTTCGAGCTTGTTAATGCGCCCTTCGCTGATGCGATCGACGCCGTTCTCCGTTGAAAACCAGGTACTGCCTTCGCGGTCCTGCATGAAGGTGTGCACGATGCGGCCGCTGAAGCCGGTCGCCATCGAATACGTTTTTTGCAGCGTGAGCGACGGATCGAGCAGATGCAGTCCCTGGGGCGAAACGATCCACACGGCGCCGCCCTTCTCCTGCATCACGTCCAGGCGCGGCAGATCGAAATGCGCCAGCGCCAGCGGCTGCACGGCGCCGGTGGCGGGATCGAAGACGGACAAGCGGCGGTCTTCGGTTTTGAGCAGGATGCGGCCATCGTCGCGCAAATCGCCGCTTTCCATTGCCGGCACGCCCGCCACGCGCGCAAAGCGACGACTGTGGGCGGGTTTCAGGTACAGGCCATCGTCCATGTACGCCACCAGGGCGTCGCCCGGCGTCACGGTGAATGAACGTATGCGCCCCGGCGGCAAACCGTCTGCGACACCCACGGCAGCCCAGCGCCCGCCATCGCAGCGAAATACGCCGACGTACGTGGCCAGCCACACGACGCCATCGCCCGTGCGGGCAAACCCCAGCGCGCTGCGCTGCGGCACGCCTTGCGCCTCGCCATAATGCGTGGCCTTGCCGTGTTCGAACACGCTGACGCCACCCAGACGATACCCGACCCACAGCGCATCGCCGTAGGCCGCGACGGCGGCAATGTCGGATCCCTGCAAAGGATTGCCGTCGATGGCATCCATACGGTCGAAGCGCATGCCGTCGAAACGATATAGCCCCTCGCCGGTGGCAAACCAGAGCATGCCCTTGCCGTCCTGCGCGATCGCCACGGCAGCCGGTGGCGCGCCATCGCGCTTGCGCCAGGCGACGTGCTGCAAACTGCTTTGCCAGTTGGGCTGCGCCTGGGCGGGAGGCGGAACCGTTGACGGCGACGCCGCAGCGGCGCAGACGGGGAATGCCAGTGCGACCGATAGCAGCGCGGGCCCGGTGACCGCCCGCAGTGCGCGTAAAAGATGTAGAACCATGTGGATTCGTGAGGAGGATGCGGCGGCATTATAGACCGCAGCCGCGCTGCCCGTGGCCGGCGGCCCCGACGCCCCAGGGGCAATAGCAGATCAATAGCGCTGCGCTGCAGCGAGCGCGGTACCTGTACTGCGAAGCCGCCCACCTGGCGTGCTGCCGCAGCCTCGGCATCGACACCGCTACGCTGCAGGCGCCAGTTCATCGCCGAGCGCGATGTAGCCGGCACCAGCTAAAGACCGCTGCGCGCGGCCAGTGCACCAGACTCCAGCGATAGCGCCACTAGGGCGCGCTTGAACTTCGATGGATGCTGGCGGTAGTGGCTGCGTACATTGGTGCAAATAATCGTTGAAATTTGTGTCCACGATCGAAATTGTGGGCATGGGTACTGTGCCAAAATTCGATCATGGATGACGCCGCTCAGAGACAGTCGAGAGCGTTTAGGCCGATAAGTACCGGCTTTTTTGAGACCGCCTCAAACCTGCCGGCATCAGGGCACATTCAAGAGATTTACTATCCCGAATCGAGCTTAAGCCGATGATGACTCCATAGAGTGCCCAAACATAGGGGCGCAGATAACTGGATTCGATAAGTAAGGAAAGCATGGTAATGTAGAAAGCGATCTTAAAAGGACGTAGTATGTCACCGTTTTCCTGACGGCTATGGATAAATGCCAACACCATCAAAAATCCGATCAAACCGACAACTCCCGCCTCCGCAGCGACTTCCATGAAAACATTTGTCGCGTTCATATCAGCTGTAAAATCCGAGGCTGTTAAACCGTCGAGATCAAAACTGTCAGTACTGAAGTTCATGATCGAGTAAGCCTTCAATGCGCCGATTCCCACACCGAACCATGGGTGGGTAACAAACGCATCATACGCAATAAATACCCTCTGCAACCTATTCCCCCCAACCAGTATAAGAACATTAAGGTACTGGCCAGGTTCTCTGAACATGCCCGACAATGCTTCGACGATGCCTTTTGTGCGATCATTAAACTGATAAAGAAGAAACAAAAAAATTAAGGAAACTATAGATACGTAAACAAAATGAGAAAATCTTGCCTGACCAGACTTGAAATACAAAAACATGAAAGATGCAGCGACCCAAAGGACCATCGAAACCGATTGGGACAGAATAATAGCAGCCAATATCAATAATATATCAGTAATACAAGATTTGAAACCGAAATTAAACATTCGGTAAAAAGTTATGCAGTAATATGGAATGAGTGCAATCGCATAATATGAGGCTTCGTAAAAAAGAAAATGTCCGCGCTCTTGCAGGCGCAGTATTACAAACACTGCAGTTAACAGAACGGAAAATCGATAAAATACGAGCATCAAATCAACTATGCCACCACCTATTAATTTTGTCATCTTGGCAAAGATCAGCATTATGACTATGCACATAAAAGTGCCGGCATAAAAAGCAACACTGACTTTTATATTAGTAGAAAACAACAATGATGGAATAA
>JBEVMD010000606.1:0-12090 GCA_040508835.1 Duganella sp.
ACCAGAGGCCGCATGGCCCGCAGCGCAGGGATTTCCTTACCCGATGAGGGAGCAAAAACTACCGAAATTCGATAGTGAATCGTGTGACCTGCACACATTCAGTCTGAATGGGCGTTGGGAAATAATAGGAAAGCGGGCCGGGTCCATGGGCGCGGCTTATTTTTGCGTGGACAAGGCGGAACCTGGGCGATACGCCGTATGCAAATCGCCATTGCACGTGAGCGAAGAAGATGCACACCTTCAAGAATGCCAGTTTTATCAGGCATTTTCCTGGGGGACAGGGAAGCGCAGCGCACATGTGCTGGATCTGTACGATATTCTCAACACCGGCATTGGTTCCCCTGTACTGGTGCTTGAGGCTGTGCTGCCCGGTCCGGGTCAGGCCATCACGGTCGCGGACTGGATAAGCCAGGGCAAGGTTACCGCAGATCTCGCAGCAGCGTGGACCGCGCACATTGCTACGGGGCTCATACATTGTCGGACGATGGTAGCGGAATTCGTTCATGCCGACCTGAAGCCCGATAACCTGCTCGTGGACATCGGCTGGATCTGCAAGCTAAGCGATTTCGGCATGTCGGGCAGCCGAGCCATAGCCGCCCGTCCCGGGGCCCCCTTGTATCGCGCGCCAGAGTTGTGGACCGATGCCGCATGCAGCGTGGCTGCTGACGTCTATAGCTTGGGATGCATTGCCTACGAGATGTTCTGTGGCAGATCCCCTTATTTTATAAGGCGCAGTGACATTGATGAAATGGCGCACGCGCACTGCTTTACGGCGCCGCTGCCGGACGACCGCGTGCCGCCGATGATTTTTCGATGCCTGGCCAAAGCCCCGGAAGATCGTCCTTCACTTGAAGAGATCGTTGCTGCCTTTCCGCACCCGAGCACCAGGACTGCCTTGATAGCAGGTAAGAGTGAGTTGGTGGGAAAAATCAACCAGGGCGCGGCATTGATCAGTATGGGTGATCCGGCTGCGGCCGTCGAGGTGTTGATGCCGCTGATCGATGCCGACCACGAAGGGGTATTCTCCAACCTTGCTACGGCATTTTCGCAATTAGGAAAGTTCATTGCAGCAGACGCCGCCTTTCAGCGGCTTGCGGGGAAGCGTAGTCTGGGCAATGATTTGAGTTATGCAACGCATCTGCATCGCTGTAATCGCCTTGACGAAGCACTCGATGTCGCAAACAGCGCATTGATTGCGGCCCCGCGGTCGATTGCTGTTCGGGTAACACTATCCGCCGTTCTAAACGACCTGGGCCGATCAGAGGAAGCTGTGGAGCACTTGGTTGCGGCTAAACTGATCGATCCCGCGCACCCAGCAATGCTCTATCAACTAGCCTATACCTACATGGAAGTGGGACGCTATCCTGCCGCTCGGCAGGTGTACGACAAGCTATTGCGGGTGACTGGAACAACTGACTTGACGCAATCGCTTGCGCAACGCGGGCATCAGATGTGCCCCAAGGTGTTTAAGCGGATTTAGCGGGAACGCCTGCACGATGGTGGCCTCCGCTGTGCAGCGACAGCGGAGTAGATGAGGGCTGGCCTTCTGCCTGAGCAGGAGGCCAGCCGGTCGGATGGCTTATTTCTCTTCCGGGAACGCATTGGTCGGCTTGGCGCCCCACAGTGCGTAGAACAGGACATACGCTTCGCAGGCCACCGTCAGCAGGAACGATTGCTGCAGGCCGTAGGTATCGGCCAGCCAGCCCTGCACGATCACCAGCGCGCCGCCGGCAATGGCCATGATCATCAGGCCCGAGCCTTCTTCGGTCATCGGACCCAGGCCGCGGATGCCTAGCGTGAAGATGGTCGGGAACATCACCGAGTGGAACAGGCCCACCGAGATCAGCGCCCACATCGCCACCGGACCGCCGGCAAACGTCGCCACCAGCATCACCAGCGCGGCGCCGATACTGGCGCCGGCCAGTACCCGTTCGGCCGTCATGGAGCGCATCAGTACACTGCCCACGAAACGGCCGACCATCATGCCGCCCCACAGCAGGAACAGATAGTGCGACGCCTTTTCGTGCGTGACGTTGCCGATGTCCGGCTGCGACACGAAATTGATGAACAGGTTGGCCACGCCGATTTCGGCGATCAGGTAGATGAAGATGGCCGGAATGCCGAATACCAGGTTGCGGTGCTTCCACAGCGAGTGGTTCTTGCGGGCTTCCTTGCTGGCGCGGTTCACCGACGAACCGAGTTCCGGCAGCGGGAAGCGGGCGATGATGATGGCCAGGACGATCAGCACGCCGGCCACGATCAGGTAAGGCAGCTGCACGGCCTGGGCATCGGCCAGGCGCTCGGCTTGCGTGAGCACCTGGTTGGCGTCGGACGTGCCCGAGTTCGAGCGGCCCAGGATCAGGTAGCCACCGAACAACGGCGCGAACATGGTGCCGAGCGAGTTAAACGCCTGCACCAGGTTCAGGCGGGCCGACGCGGAGCTGGCGGGACCGACCACTGCCACGTACGGGTTGGCGGCCACCTGCAGCAGCGTGATGCCGCAGGCAATCACGAACAGCGCCACCAGCGTGACCGGGTACGACGGCAGGCGGGCGGCAGGAATCATCAGCAGCGCGCCGACGGCCATGATCACCAGGCCGGTGACCAGCGATTTTTTGTAGCCCACGCGCTCGATCAGCCGCGCGGACGGAATCGAGGCGAAGAAATACGCGATGAACCAGACCGATTCGATCATCGTGGTCTGGGTGTAGTTGAGGTCGAACACGCTGCGCAGATGCGGGAGCAGTGTGTTGTTAATAACGGTAATGAAACCCCAGGTGAAGAACAGGCTGGTCAGCAGATACATTGCCGACTTGGCCGTGGTGCCATGCGATGAAGCCATCGAGGTGTTTGCAGAAGGTGTTGGTGCCGCCACTTTGTTTCCTTTTTATAGACTTGCCTAGTTCGCAATCTTAGGGGCAAAGCGTCTATAACACCAATAACTAAATCGGATTCCTCTATATCGAATTGGTGATGTCTGGTATCACGGAAACAGATTATTGCTTCGAAGCACTGAAAAACGGGGTGGTTGTGGCTTTTTGTGCCGGGTCCGGCGCGCGTTCGCGGTGCAAGTTGGGTGTTAATGCGTGGTAAGACGTTATACTGGCAAACCGGTGCAGTATCCGACCGGAGAATGCGGTCAACCGGGGGAAAGATGGCGGAGCGGGAAGCAGTGGTGGCGGATGATATGGGCTGGCTTTCGGGCGGCGGGGAGATGGGCGAGCTGATACGCTCCATGGACTGGTCGACCACCCCGCTGGGGCCGGTATCCGGCTGGCCGCAGAGCCTGCGCACTTCCGTCAGCCTGTGCCTGTCGTCCACGTTCCCCATGCTGGTGGCGTGGGGCCCCGAGGACGTGCAGATCTACAACGACGCCTATCGTCCCATCTGCGGCGCCAAGCACCCGGAATCGATGGGCGAGCCGTTCAAGATCTGCTGGGCCACCGCGCTGCCGGTCGTGGGCGACGCGTTCGACCGCGCCCACGCGGGCGAGGGCGTGTACATCCGCGACCAGCGCATGATGCTCGACCGCTACGGCTACCTGGAAGAAGCGTTCATGACGTTTTCGTTCTCGCCCATCCGCGCCGAATCGGGCAACGTGGGCGGCATCTTCCACCCGATCAGCGAAGGCACGGCGGCGGTGCTGGACGCCCGCCGCACGCAGAACCTGCGCGACCTCACCGGCCGCATCGCGCTGGCGCGCACGGCCGATGAACTGGCGCAGTTCATGGTGTACGACAGCGACACGCTGGCCATGGACCTGCCGTTCATGATGCTGTACGAACTGGCGCCCGACGGCGTGTCGCTGCACCTGCGCGGCTGCGTGGGCCTGCCGCAAGACAGCGCGCTGGCGCCGCCCACGGTGGCGCTGGACGACCGGGCGGGCTGGGATTTCTCCACCGCGCTGGCCGATGGGGGCAACTGCCGGGTGGACGACTTGCAGGGATCGTTCGGCGATTTCGACTGCGCCCCCTACGAGGAAGCGCCGCATACGGCCATGGTGATGCCGCTGGCCGTCGCGGGCCAGGAGCGCCCGTACGGTTTCCTGGTGGGCGGCGTGAGCGCCCGCCGCGCGCTCGACGACGCCTACCTGAATTTTTACGAGCTGCTGCGCGGCGCCTTCAACACGGCCATCGGCAACGTGCTGGCGTACGAGCAGGAACAGAAGCGCACCGCCGCGCTGGCGGAAATCGACAAGGCCAAGACCGCGTTCTTCTCCAACGTGTCGCACGAATTCCGCACGCCGCTCACGCTGATCCTCGGTCCGCTGGAAGACGCGCTGGCCGACACGCAAGACGCCCTGTCGCCGCGCCAGCGCGACCGCATCGATCTCACCAACCGCAACGCGCTGCGCCTGCTCAAGCTGGTCAACTCGCTGCTGGACTTTTCGCGCATCGAGGCGGGCCGGGTGCAGGCGCGCTTTGCGCCCGTGGACCTGGCGCAGCTCACCGCCAACCTGGCCAGCGTGTTCGAGGCGGCCATGGACAAGGCGGGCCTGGCGTATGACATCGAGACCGAACCGCTGTCCGAGCCGGTGTTCGTCGACCTCGACATGTGGGAAAAGGTGGTGTTCAATTTGCTGTCGAACGCCTTCAAATTCACCATGTACGGCGGCGTGACGGTGCGCCTGCGGCAAACCGCCACCGGCGCGCGGCTCACCGTGCGCGATACGGGCGGCGGCATTCCGCCGGCCGAGCTGCCGCGCGTGTTCGAACGTTTCCACCGGGTGGAAGGCGTGCAGGGGCGCAGCTACGAGGGCACCGGCATCGGCCTGGCGCTGATCCAGGAACTGGTGCGCCTGCATGGCGGCAGCATCGCCGTCGAAAGCCGGCTGGGCGCGGGCAGCACGTTCACGGTCGATATCCCGTTCGGCTCCGCGCACCTGCCGCCGCAATACGTGGTGGCCCAGGGCGACAGCATGACGGGCGACCGCATGGGCTCCGCCTTCGTGGAAGAGGCGCTGCGCTGGCTGCCCGACGCGGCGCAGCCGGCATCGGCATCGGCATCGCCGGTAGTGGCGCCTGCCACCTCGGCGCAGCCGCCCGCCGTCCCCGTTCCGGCGCAGCGCGCCCGCATCCTGATCGCGGACGACAACCAGGACATGCGCGGCTACGTGCGTGCGCTGCTCGAGCGCGACTACGTGGTGGAAACCTGCGCCGACGGCCAGGACGCGCTGGAATCGGTGCGCCGCAATCCGCCCGACCTGCTGCTCAGCGACGTGATGATGCCGCGGCTGGACGGCTTTGCGCTGCTCAAGACCATCCGCGCGGAAGTGGCGATGCGCCATGTGCCCGTGATCCTGCTGTCGGCGCGCGCCGGCGAGGAAGCGCGCATCGAGGGCCTGGAGGCGGGCGCCGACGATTACATGGTCAAGCCGTTTTCCGCCAACGAGCTGCAGGCGCGCGTGCGCAGCCACATCGAACTGGCGCGCGAGCGCAAGCAGTCCAACCACGAGCTGCGCGAGCGCGAAGAATACTTCCGCTCCCTCGTCAACGCGTCGCCGGCCATGTTCTGGACGACGGACGAGCACCATCAATGCACATTCCTCAGCCAGCGCTGGGTGGATTACACGGGCCGCGCACTCGATGAAGACCTGGGCCGCGGCTGGATGGAACTGATCCACCCGGACGACGCCCAGCGCGTGGGCGAGCAATACCACGACGCCAGCGTTGCGCACCAGGCGTTCTCGCTCGACTACCGGCTGCGCGACCGCGATGGCCGTTACCGCTGGGTAATCGATGCCGGCGCGCCGCGCTTTGCCGCGGACGGCAAGCTGGCCGGCTACATCGGCACCGTGATCGATGTGCACGACCGCCGCATCCTGCAGGACCGCTTTGCCAACGTCACGCGCGCCAGCGGCATCGGCGTGTGGTACGCGGACTCGCCCCTGGCCGCGATGCAGGCCAACGCCCAGCTGCGCTCCCAGTTCGCGCTGCCGGCCGATGGCCCGGTGCCGGTGGACCAGTTCTACCAGCGCGTCCACCCCGAGGACCGCGACCGCGTGCAGGACGAATTCCAGCGCGCCATGGTGCAGGGCGAAGGCTACGAGGCCGAGTTCCGCGTGGCGCCCGCGCCGGGCCAGACCGCTCCGCGCTGGATCCGCATGATCGCGTGGTCGCAGCACGACGAACAGGGCGGCGTGGCGCACTTCGACGGCGTGACCCTGGACGTGACTGCGCAAAAGAGCGGCGAATCCGAGTTGCGCGACAAGGCAGGCGAACTGACGCAAGCGAATCAGGCGCAGCGCGAGTTCCTGGTGACACTGGCGCACGAGCTGCGCAACCCGCTGGCGCCGATCCGCAGCGGCCTGGAAATGATGCGCGCGCACGATCTGGCGCAGGTGGAGCTGGAACGCATCCGGGCCATGATGGAACGGCAGGTGGGCCATCTGGTGCATCTGGTGGACGACCTGCTGGACCTGGCCCGCATCGCGCGCGGCAAGGAAGTGCTGGCGCTGGGCGTGGCCGACCTGGCGACCGTCGTGCGCAACGCGGTGGAACTGAGCACGCCGCTGCTGCTGGCGCGCCACCACACGCTGACCATGTCGGTGCCGGACCACGCGCCGCCGCTGTGGCTCGATGCCCAGCGCATCGCGCAGGTGATCGGCAATCTGCTCAACAACGCCGCCAAGTACACGCCCGAAGGCGGCGCCATCGAGCTGCGCGCAGCCGTGAGCGACGGCGAGCTGACGGTGAGCGTGAGCGACAACGGCGTGGGCATTCCCGCCGAGGCGCTGGGCAGCGTGTTCGACATGTTCACCCAGGTGCCGGGCAGCGAGGCGCAGGCGCAGGGCGGGCTCGGTATCGGCCTCAATCTGGTGCGCCGCCTGACCGAGCTCCATGGCGGCAAGGTCAGCGCCCACAGCGCGGGCGCCGGTCGTGGCAGCACCTTTACGCTGCACCTGCCGGCGGTCCAGCCGTCAGGCCAGCTGGTGGCCGACATCGAGGCGCCGGCCCTGCCGCAGGCGGCGCCCGTGCGGGTGGACGTGGCGTCCGCCGTGAGCATGCGGGTGCTGGTGGTGGATGACAATATCGACGCGGCCGAAACCCTGTCCGCGCTGTTCGAGATCAAGGGCCATTCGGTGGTGACGGTGCACGACGGGCTGGAGGCGGTGACGGCAGCGGCGTCGTTCGCGCCGCACGTGGTGTTCCTCGACATCGGCCTGCCGGGCATGAACGGCTACGACGTGGCGCGCGCACTGCGCGCGCGGCCGGCGCTGGCCGGCGCCACGCTGGTGGCGCTCACCGGCTGGGGCACCGATTCGGACCGCCTCAAGTCGGACGAGGCAGGGTTCGACCACCACCTCACCAAGCCGGTGAGTTTCGACGAGATCATGCGCATGATGGCCGATCTCTCGCGCCAGATCGTGGTGTAGATGGCCAACGGGGACGGGATGAAACGGACACTCATGCAGATGTTGATCGGTTTCTTCCTGTTCCAGGGCGCGGGACCGGCGGGGGCGCAGCCGCCTGCGCCGCTGCCGCCGCCGGCGCCACCGAAAGCGCTGGTGCTGGTGAGCTTTGACTATCCGCCCTACATGGAGGCGGTGCCCGGCCAGCCGCCGCACGGCATGGTGGTGGAACTGGTCAACACCATTTTCGCGCGCATGGGGCAACCGGTCGAGATGCAGTTCTATCCGCTGGCGCGCAGCATCACGCTGATCGACACCCCGCTCGCCGACGGCTTTTTCACCATCAAGAAAACCGCCGCGCGCGAACTGAAATACCTGTTCCCCAAAGAGCCGCTGCTGAACCAGGACTTCGTGGTGTTCGTGCGCGCCGGTTCGCCGCTGGCCTTCAAGGGCGACGTGGCCGAACTGGCCAACGTCAGGCTGGGGATCGTGAACACGGTGTCGTATGGCGTCGTCTTCGACGCCGCCGCGGCGCGCGGCGTGTTCCGCAAACTGGAAGTGGCGCAGACCTACGAGGCCAATTTCCGCAAGCTGCTGGCCGGGCGCATGGACGCGCTGGTGAGCAGCCGCATCATGGGCGCGGCCACGCTCCGGCGCCTGCACGCGCAGGACAAGGTCAAGGTGGTGGGGCCGCCCATCGAGACCACGCAGAGCTACCTGGTGTTCAACCGCCAGACGGTGGCGCCGGACGTGGCGGCGGCGTTCGACCAGACCGTGAGCGCCATGCGGCGCGACGGCACGCTCAGGAAGATCCGCGACAAGTACATGCGCTGACCCGCCGCCGGGCCACGGCGTTACAGCGCCAGGCCCGCCAGCGCCGCGACGATGGCGGAAATGCCGGCCACCCGCGCCAGCGCGATGATGCGCGGCGCGCGGTACGTCAGCGTGAGTACCACCGCCAGCGCGCCTACCGTCAGGGCGCCGAGCCACATCACCCAGCCCTGCATGGCGCCTTTCAGCGCCAGCGACGCCGCCAGCGACAGCAGCAAGCCGGCAACGCCCGCGCCCTGCAGCCAGCGCGTCTTGTCGCCGGGCGCGGTGCCGCGGCCGTACAACGCTTGCCAGTGGCGGTCCATCGCCAGGCTCAGGCCCGCAAAGCCGGCCAGCGCGCCGGCCAGCGCGGCATACATCAGCAATCCATTGGCGATCGTGTTCATGCTGCGCCTTCCGTTGCCATGGCCGGCTGAAGGTCGGCCTCGATATCCTGTTTGCTCTGTGCCTTGACCGCTGCTGCGGACTTGGGCGGGGGCGCCGGCCGGCCCATGCGTCTGGCCGCGAACAGCAGGCCCACGCCCAGCAGCAGGGCGACGATATCGACACCGGCGATCGGCCACAGGTCGTGGGACACGCTGTAGAACAGGTTGGAACTGCTGGTCAGGGCATTCAGTACCGGCAGCGCGGCAAACATCACGCCGCCCGCGCCGAGCAGCACCTGCCACATGCGGCGCGAAGGCCAGGCCAGCGCCAGCACGGCAGCGCTGCCCCACGCGGTGAAGAACCACGCCGCTTCCATGGCCGGCCGTTCGGCCAGTCCCACCGGCACCAGGCGGTTGGCCCAGAAGTAGGCGGCAATGGCGATCGGCACGCCGGCAATCGTGCCCAGGTTCAGGCCGTCGACCAGGCGCAGGCCGAAGCCCGTGCGGCCGCCCCTGGCCAGCACCTTGGCGTATTTCTGGCGCTCCTTCACGGCCCACAGCAGCAGGCCGGTGGCCACCATTGCGCAGCCGGCCAGGCCGGCGACGAAGAACAGCGCGCGCAGGGCAGCGCTGGAGAAGCGCGCCGCGTGCAGGCCGATCATCACGCCCTGGGTGTAGGCGGCGGGCGCCGCCTGGTGTTCGGGCGCTGGCATCAGGGCGCCGGTCACGCCATCGAAGACCATGGACGGTTGGTCGGTCGACATGTCCTTGCCGTCGCGGCGATAGAACGCCACCGAGGCGTTGGTCTGCCGCGGATGGTTGACCACGATGCGGCCCACGCTGCCTTCGCCCCAGGCTGCCGTCGCTTGCGCGAGCAGCGGCGGCAGCGGCGTGAGCGCGGCGGGCACGCGCGAGGCCTTGGCGTCGGTCTCCACGGTCTGGCGCAGCTCCGTGAAGAATTTGTCGCGTTCATCCTGGTACACCGCCTTCACGCCCCACGGCATGTACATGAACATCAGCGTGACGATGCCGGTGTACGTGATCATCAGGTGGTAGGGCAGGGCCAGTACGGCGCTCACGTTGTGCGCGTCGAGCCACGAACGCTGGCCCTTGGCGGGACGGAAGGTAAAGAAATCCTTGAAGATGCGCTTGTGCGTGACAATGCCCGACAGGATCGCCACCAGCATGAACATGGCGCAGATGCCCACGATCCAGCGCGACCACAGCACCGGCATGTAGTGCAGGTCGAAGTGCATGCGATAGAAGAATTCGCCGCCGCGCGTGGCGCGCGCCGCACTTTGCTCTTCACCGGTGGCCGGATCGAGGGTGGCGTTGCCGAAGCGCCCGCGGCGCGGCCGGTTCCCGGCCTGGCTGGCCGGATCGGCCGGCGGCGGCGCCCACATGGCGCGCAGCGTCGGTTCGCGCTCGCTGGGAAGGGTGATAAACCAGCGGTCGCTCCTGGGCGCGCGGCGCTCGAGGAAGGCCGCCGCGCTGGCGGTGGCCTCGGCTTGCGACACCTGGCCGGCCAGCGCCTGATGGACCTCGGGCTTCATCCACAGCGAAATCTCGTCCTTGTAATACGAGGCGGTACCGGTGCAGAACACCAGGAACAAAATCCAGCCGGCCAGCAGACCGGTCCAGGTGTGCAGCCACGCCATCGACTGGCGCAATCCCTCTTTCATGCCACCCCTCCGGCCAGGTAACCGAAGGCCAGCACCACGGCGCCGGGCAGCAGCGCCGCCAGCGCCAGCCCCGCCCACGCGCGCCAGGCGCTGGCGCATGCGAACACCCACATCACGGCCACCGGATAGACGACAAAGGCGGCGAGCGTGCCCGTCATCGCCGCTTCGGCGCGCGTGGTGGGCAGGCACAGGGCCAGGGCTGCGGCGACCAGCGCGGACACGCCGTAACCGCCGGCGATGGCGGCAACGGTGCGCGACAGTACTCCCAGTCGGTAGCGGATGCCGGGGCCGGAGCGGGCCCGGGCAGGGCTGGTGGCGGACGTCATGCGGATTCCTTTTATTGATAATCTGCTAAATGCGAATCATTCTCGTTCTGAGAGTTTAGCATGTTGTCAATGTCCCGGCTACCCCCCCCCCGCTGGGGCGACCGGCGTCGGTGCCCGGCTGCTAACGCCCGCAAGTTTCCAGCAGCAGCGCGCGCACCCAGGCGTGGGCAGGGTCGTGGTGGGTGCGTTCGTGCCAGGTGGCGATCTTGGTAAAGCCGGGGATCGCCACCGGCGGCGCCATGGCCACCAGTCCCGGGCTGCCGGCGATCAGGCGGCTGGGCGCCACGGCAATCAGGTCGCTGGTGCGCAGGATTTCGGGCAGCACCAGGAAGCAGGGCACGGATAAACCGACGCGGCGCGTGCGTCCCACGCGCGCCAGCGCATCGTCCGTCACGCCATGAAACGCGGCGCCCGTGTACGACACGATGGCGTGATCGAGCGCGCAAAAGCGCGCCAGCGACAGGTTTTTGGCACTGGAGTCCGGATGTCCGGCGCGCAGCGCGCACACGTAATGTTCGTCGAACAGCACCTGGGTATGCAGGTCGGGCGACGTGGTCTCCGGCGTCATCAGGGCCAGATCGAGTTCGCCCCGT
The DNA here is from genome assembly GCA_040508835.1 of Duganella sp. Lineage (GTDB taxonomy): Bacteria > Pseudomonadota > Gammaproteobacteria > Burkholderiales > Burkholderiaceae_D > Rugamonas. The sequence continues at coordinate 11,149 of JBEVMD010000606.1, forward strand.
TCGAGCCGGGTCTGCACCTGGTCCGGATCGGCCGGCAGCACCGCCACCCGGATGCCGGGCGCCCGCTCGCGCAGCGCGGCCAGGAACGGCACCAGCACTGCGCGCTGGGCGTAGTCGGTAGCGGCAATGGTGACGGTGATGGTCGCCTGCAGCGGCTCGAAGCTGGCCGGTTGCAGCATGCCTTCGATATCGCACAGCACGCGCTTGACCTGTCCCGCCAGGGCCAACGCGTGGGTGGTGGGCACGATGCCGCGCCGCGTGCGCACGAACAGCGGATCGTTGAAGCCTTCGCGCAGGCGCGTCAGGCTGCCGCTGACGGCCGGCTGGGTGAGCGACAGCCGCGCCGCCGCGCGGGTGACGCTGCCTTCGTCGAGCAGGGCGTCGAACACCTTGAGGAGATTGAGGTCGATGGTTCTGATATTGGACATGATGATGGGCGGGGGCAAAAGATACAGCTTTCATTTATACCTGCCAGGGCCTGGCGGCGCAACCGGTTTCAGGATATGCGGTCCATGGCGCCACCGGCTGCGCGGCGCGCCACCGCAGCGCCCCGGTCATAATGCAGGGGCGTGCGCGGTGGGCCCGGGGTAGACTGCACGCTTCACCAGGAGGATGCCATGACCGACGGATGCCGACATTTCAGCCAGATCCACACCCGCGCCGCCAACACCGACGGCTGCGAAGAATGCCTCAAAATGGGCGACACCTGGGTGCATCTGCGCGCGTGCCTGGTCTGCGGCCACGTGGGCTGCTGCGACCAGTCGAAAAACAAGCACGCGACCAGGCATTTCATGGACACCGGCCACGCCATGATGCGGTCAAACGAGCGCGGGGAAACCTGGGGGTGGTGCTATATTGACCAGGAGATGTTCGACCCGATTTAAGGACACGCATGCGCTTTGCCACCCCTGCACTTACCTTGTCCCTGCTGCTGTGCTCTGC
>JBEVMD010000029.1:0-23566 GCA_040508835.1 Duganella sp.
GTCTCCACCACCTACGACGATCTGCAGGTGTTCGGGCTGCGCATGAAAAGCGCGCTCACGCTCGAAACCAAGAAGCAGACGGCCAAGGTGGACGCCTACTTCCCGATCACGCCCGACGGCTATAACCACAGCATCGGCGTGACCTACGAGCGCAGCGACATCGCCGGCGAAACCACGGCCGTCTCCAGCATCGCGGGCAAGCGCGCGTGGGGCACGCCGCTGCTCGAACGCAGCTTCACGCTGGAGCTGCTGAGCGAGACCAAGTCGGTGGACAACATCCCCAAGTCCACCAGCAAGAGTTTGCCGCTCACGTACGCGGTCACCTGGCGCCGGCTCGACAACCTGCTGCTGCCCACCAAGGGCTACGCCATCAACGCCCAGCTGGGCGGCGCGCTGCTGCCCGTGTTCACCGATGAAAAATTCGTGCGCGGCTACCTGCGCGGCGTGTACTACAAGCCGTTCGGCGCCAGTTCCAACATCATCCTGCGCGCCGAAGCAGGCGCGCTCGGTTCCGGCAGCAAGAACGGCGTGCCGTCCGTGTTCCTGTTCCGCGCCGGCGGCGACCAGTCGGTGCGCGGTTACGCATACCAGGAACTGGGCGTGAAGGAAGGCGACGCCACCATCGGCGGCCGTTACCTGGCCACGGCCAGTGCGGAATACCAGTACTGGTTCAAGCCCGCCTGGGGCGCGGCCGTGTTCTACGACGCCGGTAACGCCGGCGACCGGGTGAAGGAGCTCCATCCCAAGTCCGGTTACGGCGTGGGCGCGCGCTGGAAAAGCCCGGTCGGTCCGCTCAATGTCGACGTGGCATACGGCCACGCGGTTCAAAAATATCGTTTGCACTTCTCGCTGGGATTCACGTTCTGATGGCTGACCATAACAACAACGATCATCAAGCCGACGACGCTGTCGTCCCGCACAAGCGCCGCTGGCCGCGCCGCGTCTTCATCACGCTGATGGTGCTGGTGCTGCTGCTGGGCGGCGCCTTTTGGCTGCTGGGCCGCGAATCGACCTTGCAGCAGCTGGTGCAGCGCGTGGCCAACGCCAGCGGCGGACAAATTTCCGTCACCGGAGTGTCCGGCTCGCTGTACCACCGCATGCACATCGACCGCCTGGTGTACAAGGCCAAGGACAGCACGATCACCGCGCAGAGCATCGATATCAACTGGTCGCCGCTCCAGTATTTTTCGGAAGGCCTGCAAATCAGCGAGCTGCACGTGGCCAGCCTGACGGTGCGCAGCACCGGCAAGTCGGATGAACCCACCACCATGCCCGACTCGCTGGCCGCGCCCTTCAAACTCAGTCTGTCCGACGCCCGCCTCGACAAGCTGGTTCTGATCAGCACCACCGACACCGGCGTCACCACGACCAATGCGATCGACAACCTGCGCTTTGCGCTGTACGGCGACAAGACCAGCTGGCACCTGCAGGACGCCACCGCGTCCACGCCGTTCGGCCTGGCCAAGGCCGACCTGACGATCGCCGGCAACAAGCCGTTCGCCCTCAAGGGCACGGCGTCGCTCACGCAGGCATTGGTGGCCAGGCCCGCCGCGCCGGGCACCGCCGCCACGCCCGTGGGCCAGCCGCCCGCCCCGGCGCAACTGACGCTGCAGGCAGGCGGCAGCCTGGCGCTGCTCGAACTCAAGGCGCAGGGCGACGCCGGCGCCGCCAGCACCGCATCGGGCACGGCGTCGCTGTCGGTGGCGCCGTTCGATCCCGTGATCCTGCGCGCCATCGACCTCAATGCCCACGATCTCGATCCGAACGCGGTCGATGCCGGCCTGCCGGCGTCCAAGTTCAACCTCAAGGTGAAGGCGACCATCACGCCCGATCAACAGCTGGCCGGCGAATTCGCGCTGCTCAACCAGGGCAAGGCCGGTCCGCTGGACCAGGACCTGCTGCCGCTCGAAGCGTTCCAGGGCAAGCTCGGTGGCACGCTCACCCGGTCCACGCTCGACAACGTGCTGCTCGACCTGGGCCCTGCCGGCCATTTCAACGGCAACGGCAACGTGGTGCGCCAGGGTATCGACGCCGGCATCGACACCGCCAGCTTCACGCTGCACACCGACCGCATCGATTTGTCGCTGCTGCATTCGAGCGCCAATAAAACCGCCATCGGCGGCGACATCACGCTCGCCAGCACCGCCACCAAGCAGACGCTCAAGGCGGCGCTGGGCGACAAGGGCCTGCGCCTGGACGCGCAAGCCACGCTGGCCGACGCCCTGCTGCAACTGCAGCAACTGCGGCTGGTGGCGAAAAACGGCGCCCTCAGCGCCAGCGGCCAGTTGAGCCTCAAGGAACAGCAGGCCTTCAGCGCCAAGGTGCGCGCCGAGCGCTTCGATCCGTCGGCGCTGGGCGCCGGCTATCCGGCGGGCGACCTCAATGCCGACATCAACGCTGCCGGCAGCATTGCCCCCGACTGGAAAGTGGCGGCGGACTTCCAGGTCAAGCCCAGCAAGCTGTTCGGCCAGGCATTGACTGGCAACGGCAAGCTCAATGCGGACGCCCAACATATCAGCGGCGTCGATGCGCGCCTGGCCATGGGCCAGAACGCAGCCACCGTCACCGGCAGCTTCGGCGCGCCGGGCGAGCAGCTGCGCTGGAAGCTCGATGCGCGCCAGCTGGCCGCCGTCAGCGCCGACCTGCTGGGCGCCGTCAACGCCAGTGGCGTCGTCACCGGCACCATGGATGCACCGCGCAGCAGTTTTGACGCGGACGCCCGCGGCCTGGGCCTGGCCTCGGCCAAGCGTCCCGCCGCCGACAGCGTGATCCACGCCAGCGGCAACGTCGCCATGGCCGGCCAGGGCGCCAATAAAACGCCGGAACTGAACATGACCGGCACCGTGCAGCGCCTGAACCCTGCCGCCTTTGGCGCCGCGCAGGCGGGCAATATCAACGCCGCCTTCACCGCGGACGCGCGGCTGTCGGCCGACTGGCGCGCGGGTCTCAACCTGACCTTGCAGCCGTCCACGTTGTCCAACTCCCCGCTGTCGGGCTACGCCAAGCTGTCGGCCAACGCCAAGGACATCAGCACCGCCGATATCGACCTGCACCTGGGCGTGAACACGCTGCAGGCCAAGGGCAGCTTCGGCAGCGCGCTCGATAAGCTGGACTGGAAACTCAACGCGCCGCAGCTGGCCGCCCTGGGCCCGCAGTTCGCGGGCATCCTGCACGCCAACGGCACGCTGTCGGGCACCACGGCCCGTCCCGCGATTTCCTTGAACCTGGACGGCAGCGGCCTGCACGCGCCGGGCCAGCAGCAGGTGGCCACCATCCGCGGCAGCGCCACGCTGGGCAACACGGTGGCCATGGCAGCGCCGGCCGGCCGCAAGGCTGGCAGTGCTAACGCCGCCACGGCCGACGTGCCCTTGATCAGCGATATCGAGATCACCGGCTACGAGTCGCCCTCGTTCAAGCTGACCAGGGCACGCCTGCAGACGTCGGGCACGCGCAGCAGCCATACGATTGCCGTCACCGCCAGCAACAGCGACTTCGACGCCGCGCTGCGCGTCAAGGGCGGCTGGGCCAACGACGCCTGGACCGGCGCCATCGAGTCGCTGCAAAACAAGGGCCGCTTCGCATTGGCCCTGGTGGCGCCGGCCTCCCTGAAACTGGTGGCGCCCAAGGACAGCGGCGTGGCCGGCCTGGCGCGTCCCGAGCAGATCGCGCTGGGCGCCACCACCATCAAGATCCGCGACGGCAGCCTGCGCATCGACAGCCTGGAAAAGAACGGCGCCACCTGGCGCAGCAAGGGTCAGGCCACCGCCCTGCCCGTCAACTACCTGGGCCAGTTGTCGGACGCCTGGCGCGACAGCGTGCGCGGCAACATGACGCTGGGCGCCGACTGGAGCGTGAACCTGCAGGCGGCCGTGAAAAACGCGGCGCCCGTGCTGGCCGGTTCGTTCCACGTGTTCCGCGAAGCGGGTGACATCACCATCATCGGCGCCGACCTGTCGCAGCCGCTGGGCCTGAAAACGCTGGACGCGCGCGCCACCGTCAGCGACGGCGCGCTGCGCGTGGCGCTCAATGTCGACGGCACCCGCGTGGGCCAGGCCCATATCGACGGCACGGCCCAGCTGCGCAACGGCCGCCTGGCCAACGACAGCCCGTTCACCGTGACCGGCAACGCCAATATGGGTTCGCTGGCGTGGCTGGCGCCGCTGGCCGGCCAGGCGGGCCTGGAAATCGACGGCACCCTGAAGCTGGCGCTGGACGGCAGCGGCACCATCGGCGCGCCGCAATTGAATGGCGACATCGCCGGCGACAAGCTGGTGGTCAACCTGCCCGACCAGGGCATCAAGCTGCGCAACGGCCAGCTGCGCGCGCGCCTGACCGGCGACCAGCTGCTGCTGCAAACCATGAGCTTTGAGGGCCAGCAGGGACGCGCCCAGGCCGACGGCTGGATACGGTACGTGGGCAACGAAGCGACCATGCAACTGAAGCTGAGCGCCGACAAGCTGGAAGTGCTGTCGCGGCCCGACCGCGTGCTGGTGTTGAGTGGCCAGAGCACGCTGGTGCGCGACGCCAAACACTTCCAGCTCGATGGCAAATTCCGCGCCGACCGCGCCAACATCGAACTGGGCGACGAAAATTCGCCTACCCTCAGCAACGACGTGGTCGTCCTCGGCAAGGGCGCGCCGCCCGCCGCCAAGCCGGCGCAGGGCATGCCGCTCAATATCGACGTGGAGGCCGACCTGGGCGACGCCTTCAAACTCAAGGGCATGGGCATCGAGACCGAACTGGCCGGCGCGGTGCGGGTGCGCATCACCGACCGCCGGCCGCCGCGCGTGAACGGTTCCATTCGCGTCGTGGGCGGCACCTACGCGGCGTATGGCCAGAAGCTGGCCATCGACCGCGGCGTGATCAATTTTACGGGCGCATATGACAATCCGGGCCTGAATATCCTGGCCGTGCGCCGCCGCCCTGAGGGCGAGGCGCTGAGCGAAACCAACGTGGAAGCGGGCGTGGAAGTGCGCGGCACGGCGCTGGCGCCATCGGCCAAGCTGGTGTCCACGCCGTCCGTGTCGGACAGCGACAAGCTGTCCTGGCTGGTGCTGGGCCATGGCATCGACAACACCGAGGGCAACGAGATGGGGCTCTTGAGCACTGCCGCCGGCGCCCTGTTCGGCGGCAAGGGGCAAGGAAAGCTGGCCAATTCGCTGGGTCTCGATGAACTGGGCGTGGGCCAGGCGTCGGGCACGGCGGCCGGTGCGGCCACGGGGTTGCAGAACACCGTGGTCACGGTCGGCAAACGCATCTCGTCGCGCGCTTACCTGAGCTTTGAACAAGGTGCGGGCACGGCCACCAGCCTGGTAAAACTGAAATACAAGCTCAATCCGCGCATCTCGCTGCAGTTCCAGACGGGGACCAACAATGCGCTCGATATCCTGTACAACTGGGCGTTCGATTGATGGTTGCGTTCATCGTCAGCGTGTAATCCGTCATCCCCGCGCAGGCGGGGATCCATGGGCCATGTACGCGGTGGCAGCGCTCGCGTTAGCCGACAAGGCTCACAGGACGCATGGATCCCCGCCTGCGCGGCGGCCCGCCGACTGTCTTACACCCCGGCGTTCTTCACGTACTTCTCCAACCACGCATTGGTCTCGTACAGCATATGCATGATCGACTCGCGCGCGCGGTAGGCGTGCGATTCGTTCGGCAGCATCACCAGCCGCGCCGTACCCCCCAATCCCTTAATCGCCTGGAACATGCGCTCGCTCTGCAGCGGGAACGTGCCCGCGTTGCTGTCTTCCGCACCGTGGATCAGCAGCAGCGCATCCTTGATCTTGTCCGCATAATTAAACGGCGACATGGCCTGGTACACGTCCGGCGCCTGCCAGAACGGCCGCTCCTCCGACTGGAAACCGAACGGCGTCAGCGTGCGGTTGTACGCGCCGCTGCGCGCGATCCCGGCCCGGAACAGCCGCGTGTGCGCCAGCAGGTTGCCGGTCATGAACGCGCCATACGAATGGCCGCCGATGGCAATGCGGTGGCGGTCCGCCACGCCGCGCCGCACCACTTCATCCACGGCCGCCTGCGCGTCCGCCACCAGCTGCGGCAGATACGTGTCGTTCGGTTCCGCGTCGCCGTCGCCCACGATCGGGAACGACGGGTTGTCCAGCACCGCGTAGCCCATCGCCAGGTAAGCGGCCGGGCCCCAGTAGCTGACCGCGTTGAAGCGGTAGGGAGAGCCGGTGGTCTGGCTGGCCGCGCCGGCCGATTTGAATTCCTGCGGATAGGCCCACATCAGCAGCGGCAGCGGGCCGTCGCGCGCGGCGTCGTACCCGGGCGGCAGCATCAGCGTGGCGGTCAGTTCCACGCCGTCGTGGCGCGCGTAGCGGATCTGCTCCTTGTGGATGTCGCGCAGCTGCGGCGTGGGGTGCGGATAGCTGGTGAGCGCGCGCAGCTGGCTGTCGGCCGGTTGCGTGAGGTCGCGCAGGTAGTAGTTGGGACGCTCGGTGGGCGACTCGCGCGTGGTGAGCAGCAGCGTGCCGTCCGCGTTGAGCACCGCCGCCACGTTCTCGTAGTACGGCGCCTGGCTCTGGAACACCCGGTTTTTTTCGCGCGTGGTCAGGCTCAGACGGTCAATGAACGGCCGCTCGCCGTCCGGCGTGGCGCCCGCGCCATCGAGCAAAATGGTGGTGTTGGGACCGATCAGTAGGCGCGGGAACCCGGTGCCGTCGGCGCGCATCACGGGCGAGCCGGGACTGCTGTAGCGGTCCTCGTACGAGCCGGCATGGATCAGTTCCGGCGCCGTCGATAAATGGCCCGGCGCGATCATCCACTGCTTGTACTGGCGCGTCTTGTGCCAGCGCTCGTTGATCAGGGCCACGTCCTCGCGGCCCCACGCGATGCCGGCGTAGCGCATGGTCAGGCGCGCCAGCACCAGCGGCGGCGCGCGGAACGGCGCCGCGTGCAGGTACACCAGGTCGCGGATGCCGTCGGCCACGTCGCGCGCCGGATCGCCCCCGTCCTGCGCCTCGGCCCACACCAGCGACGCGGGGGCATCGGCGCGCCACGACACGTGGCGCACGCCGTCGGACACGGCGTCGTTCCCCGGCGGCAGACCTTCTTCGAGCGGCAGGTTGGTCACCGTGTGCAGCAGGGCGCCGTGCAGATCGCGGATTTCTACCCGCTCGCCAAAGCTGGACGCCGTCACGAGATACGAATACGGCCGCGTGACGCTTTGCGTGAGCAGGTACTCGCCGCCCGGCGCCACCGAGGTGCGCGCGAACTGTCCCGGCTCGCCGATGGGCCGCGCCTTGCCGTCCAGGCCAAGCAGCACCATCTGCACCGTGATGTAGTACTCGAACAGGCGCGCGTCGTCCTCGTTGCGCAGCAGGTCCTGGTAGGTGCGCAGCTGGCGCACCGCGCCGTCGGCGGCGCTGTCCTGCAAGATAGGACCGGTGGGCACGCCGTTCGATGGGGGCGGCTGGCCGATGCCGGTGGGGCGCCAGTGCACCAGCAGGGCGGAGCTGTCGGGCAGCCAGTTGAAGCCGCGCGTGAGCACTGCGGACAGCGGCTGCGGCGACAGCTTGCGCGCGCGCCGCGCGGCGATATCGACCACCCACAGCTCCACCGCGCCACGGTCGCCGTCGAGATGGACGTGGGTGAAGGCGAGGTGGCGCTGGTCGGGCGACCAACTGAGGTCCGACAGGCGCAGTTCCGGCGGCAGGCCCGCAATCGCATGTTCCTCGCGGCTGGCGATATCGAGCAGTGCGAGGCCGGTGCCGAACGAAAAGCGCGAGCCGGCGCAGGTGCGCGGATTGATGCGGATGCCGGCCAGTTTCAGCTCCGGCTGCGCCACCTCGGCGATGCCGGGCAAGGCAGGCGTCTGCACCACGGCGGCGGTGTCGCGCCGGGGGCTCAGGCTCAGGGCCGGCGCGCGCGGCGCGTCGACCAGGGCTTGCAGCGGTTCGGGTGGCACGCGGTAGCCGTTGTCGGCGGCGCCGGTGTGGGGCGAGGCGGCGATCAGGCCGGGCGTGGAAGGCAGCACGGGAGGCTGTTGATTCATGGATGTCCTTTCGGTCCAGGCGCGGAGAGCTGCTTGAGTTCAGTTTGCTTATCCTACCCCCGAATGTCAATCGCCGGGCACACTACTCTGGCGTACAATCGCTGTTCTCGAAAATTTCGCCGTTGGTGGACAGATTATGGAAATGACTACGATAGTGCTGTTGTTGCTGGTGCCGCTGGCGGTATGGCGCATCTACTCGCGCCTGAAGGGCATGATCGTGCGCACCCAGTCCGAATTGTGGAAGCACTACACCATGGGCGGCGTGATGGCGGCCGCCATCGTGGTGCTGGCCGTGCTGTCGATCGGTAAATGGGCGGCGCTGGGCGCGCTGGTGGCCGGCGTGGCGCTGGGCGCTTACCTGGGCCGGCGCCAGTTCGGTCTCACGCGCCTGCACAACCGCCCGGAAGGCTTTTTCTACACGCCCGACCGCCGCCTGCCGCTGCTGATCATCATGCTGTTCGTCAGCCGCCTGATCTACCGCCTGTTCGAGGCATACCTGCATATGCACGACGGCATTGCGCTCGATCCGGACTTCCTCGGCAACCCGGTCACCACGGCCGTCTTCGGCCTGCTGGCCGGCTTCTATGCCATGTACAGCTGGCTGCTGATCCGCTGGCACAAGACCCAGGTGCCGCTACCCAAGCCGATCAACATTTTCGATATCAAGTAGAGCGCCCGCAAACAGATTATTGGGACGTTACCCGGTCCAGGAACGCACAGTAGGCAGGCGACACGGCAGCGTTGGCGAGTACATCGTTATGCCCCGCGCCCGCCACCATCAACAGCTGCTTCGACGACGACGGCAGCGCTGCATAGACCTGCTTTGCCAGCCGCGGCGGCGTGATCCGGTCTTCCTCCCCTTCCAGCACCAGCGCCGGACCGGCGTACGCCGCCACCGCTGCAACGTTGTCGATGCCCTGCAACGGGGGATCGATTTCCAGCCGCACGAACGGCCACACGTACCAGGGCATCCTGGCATTGCCCCAGTCCCGCACATTGGTGGTGGTCGATTCGAGCACCAGCGCGCGCACGGCGGAACGCTGCTGGGCCACGTAGGCGGCGACAAAGCTGCCCAGCGACTGCCCATGCACCACCACCCTGCCCGGGTGTCGCGCATTCACATGATCGAACACGCGCAGCGCATCGTCCTTGAGCGTGGCGATGGTGGGCGTGCCGGTGCTGCGGCCATAGCCGCGATAGTCAAACATGGTCACCCCGGCCACCTGCTCCCGGCAGGACGCGAACGCATCGAGCACACCGGCGCCATGGCGGTCGAGGTGGAAGGCATTGCCACCGAAGTACAGCACCGTCAACCCGCTACCGGGCCGGCTGGCCTCGACGCCGCCGAGCTGCGCACCGGCGACTGGCAGCGATGCCGCCGCCACCTGCCATCCCGGCGCGCCAAGGTTCTCCAACTGCGTTGTCGGTAGACGATCTTCGGGCCGGTCGGCACGCAGCACATGGCGTTCGCCCACCTGCATCGCGCAGCCCGACAAGCCAACTATGATCACCACCATTCCTGCCAAGACCCGCTGCATGCCCGCTCCCGTTTTATTGAAGGTACAATTCAATATACAACAACAATTACTTACTGTAAAACGATAAATATTTAAACTAAAACAATCAACATGAACATCACCCTGATTCGCTGCCTCCTGTGGGCATGCATGGCTGTGCAAGCGACCTTCTTTTTCTTCGCATGGACCACGTTCGCACCCGCCATCGGCAGCATGACCATCGACATCACCGCCGATGGCGTCAGCGCCGCCGCCAAACTGGCCCTGACGCCGGTCCAGCGCGCACTGGGTGCGGCGCTCGCTGCACTGCCGGTGCTGGTGTTGGGCTATGGCTTGTGGCGCCTCGACCGCCTGTTGCTCAACTTCCGCCGCCAGGACCTGTTTACGCCCCAGTCGGTGGCCCACCTGCGCGCTTTTGCAGGCGCCACGCTGGCGGCGACCTTGTTGTCCATCGTGGAACCGCCGGTGCGCACGCTCGGCTGGTGGCTGATCACCGGCGTCAAGTCGCCGCTGCAAATCGGACTGACCGGCGAGCAGGCCATGCTGATCCTGGTGTGCGGCCTGTTTTACCTGGTGACGCGGATGATGCAGGAAGGCGGCCGGCTGGCGCAGGAAAACGAGGGCTTCGTCTGATGGCGATCGTCATCAACCTGGACCTGATGCTGGCCAAGCGCAAGATCAAATCGCGCGAGCTGGCGGCGTACGTCGGCATCACCGAGCAGAATCTGTCGCTGCTCAAGTCGGGCAAGGTGAAGGGCATACGGTTTGCGACGCTGGAGAAGATCTGCGAGCGGCTCGACTGCCAGCCTGGCGATATCCTGGAACGCACGGCGGACCAGGATCATGGGGAGGAAGACGGCGACGGACCGGAGCCGTCGCCGTGATGATTTTCTGACGCGGTGAATCAGGCTGCCTTGGCGCCCGCCTTGCCAGCCGCCACATCCGCCGCGCGCCGCTGCAGCACGAAGATCGGCTGCGCCCACTGGGTGTCCTTCTTCTTTTTGCTCGTGATGAGCGTCAGCTCCGAAGGATCGTAGACGTCGGTGTTGTGCGTGAGCGGCGTCGTCATCAGGTACTGGGCGTCGGTGTTTTTCAGGAACTCGCCCACCAGCTGGATGTTGCGGATATCGAGGTGGGCAAACGGTTCGTCGATGAACACGAAGCCGCCGGAACCCTCTTCCGATTTCAGCAGCGCGATCAGGAGCACCAGCGACTTCATGACCTGCTGGCCGCCCGACGCTTCGCCGTCGTTCATGCCGATGATGCCCTTGCCGTCGAACTTGAAGCGCACGTGCAGGCCGGCCTGCGACAGCAGCACGTCGTCGTTTTCCAGCTTGACCGGATCGGCATGCACCTCGATGCCGGCCAGTTCGCCGAGCTCCTTGATGTTTTTCGAATAGGTCTTGATGGTGTAGCGCAGCCGCTCCATGTACGCCCCGCGCGCGTTGCCCGTGGCTTCGATGGCGCGGTTGTTCTGGTAGCGGCGCTCTTCGGTTTCCGACTGGCGTCCGCTCAGTTGCTCGTTCAGGCGCGTGTACTGGTCGATCACCGTGGCGTCCAGTTCCCAGTCGCTGCGCGCCAGGCTCGCTTCGAGCGTGTGCAGGCGCAGCGTGACCTGGTGCGTGTTCTGGTGTTCGGCCACCAGCGCCAGGCGCCGCTCGGGACGACGCCAGGCCTTGGGCAGGTGGCGCCAGTTCTTGCGCACCATGAGCAGGGCGCGCGCATGGTCGGCGCGCTGCTCGAACTGACGCTTGAGGTTCAGGCGCGTGCCCGCTTCCGCTTCCGACAGGGCAAAGCGCGCGTTCTGGCACGTGGTGTCGGCGCGGGTGCGCGCCACCACGGCGGTCTTGATCAGGTTTTGCAGCTCGCCCAGGCGGCTGCCGACGTCCGTGCGCTCGCTGCGCAGCGGCACGGCGTTGCGCGAGGCTTCCTCGAACTCGTCGTGGCGCGCCGCCAGTTCCTTGGCCGCGTCCACGCCTGCCAGGCGGGTTTTCAGGGCGCTGATTTCCGACGCCAGTTTCGATACCACCAGCGTCAGGCTGTCTTCCTGCGCTTCCAGCGCCGGCAAGGCTTTCTGGATCGCTTCCATGCGCTGGGTGCGGCCGGCGGAGCCGAACCGGTAGCGCGACGCTTCCACGAACAGCGAGCGGCCGCCGCGGCGTTCGCGGTGGTACGCATCGGGCGTGATCCACTCGTCGTTGTTACCGAGCTTGGCGCCCGCATCGACGCTGTCCACGCGGGTGATGCGCGAGAGCTGCTCCACCAGCCAGGTCGGTACCTTGGCGGCGAACTTCACCACCGACATCAGGCTGTCGTCGCGCGTGCTGTGGGCGTTCACCAGGTCGGTGACGATGAAGTGGCGATAGCGCTCCTTTTCCGCCAGGCGGTACGCCGACGTGGCGTCGCCAGCTTTATCGAGCAGCACCACGGACGCATAACCACCGAGCACACCCTCGACCGCGCCCTGCCAGCGCGGATCGGTCACTTCCACGATATCGGACAGCATGGCGTGGCTGATGCCGGCGTCGTTGAGCGCGCGGCGCATGCTGCGCTGCGCTTCCGGCTCCGGCATCGCGGTCTTGCCCTGCAATGCCGAAATGGTGGCCATCTCGGCGGCGATCTTCGACGCCACGGCGTCGCGCGCATTGCGCTGGCGCGCCAACGCGATTTCCTTTTCCTGCAGCTGCTGCGCCACTTCGGCCAGGTCGGCGCCCGAATCGGCCGCCAGCTTTTGCAGGCGCGCCTTCTGTTCCAGCAGGCTGTCGAGCGGTTTCAGTTTGCCGTTGATCAGGTTCAGGCGCGATTGCAGCGCCGTCGATTCCTGCTCCAGCACCGTCTCGTGCTGCTGCGCCTCGGCCAGGGCCTTGGCATAGCCGGTGACGGCAACGCGCTTGTCGGCCAGCTGGGCGTCGGCCTGCTGCAGCGGTTTGCGCGCTTCGCGCAGCTGGCGGCTGATATTGCCCTGCTTTTCGCGCACCTCGTGGTACTCGAGCGTGGGCAGCACTTCTTCCTGCAGGTTGCGGCGTTCCTTGTTCAGGTCTTCCCACTGGTGGTAATTGGCCACGCGCAGGCGCAGGCCTTCCAGGTTGGTTTTGGAGGCGTCGAGCTCCGCCTCGAAGCGTTTCAGTTCTTCTTCCGTGTCGCGCTGGTGGCGCTTGGCTTCGTCGTACGCGTCCAGCACTTCCTTGTCGCCGAACACCTGGAACACCAGGTCGAGCAGCTGGCGCGGCGCGTATTCGCACAGCTTGTCGGTCTCGCCCTGCTCCAGGGCCAGGACCTTGGCCATGGCCGGCGAGAGGCCGGCATTGGCCAGGCGCTTGCGGTAGTTTTCCACACCGAGCCAGTCGTTGCCGGCGTCGCCGATGTCTTCGATCTGCACGTTACCAGGCCGCATCAGGTACTGGCGCTTCCAGTCGCCGCCGTTCTTCTGGATCTGGCAGAACAGCGTCACTTCGTCGTCGCTGAAAAAGCCGGAGCTGCGGAACGGCCGGTTGGACAGCTGCTTGCCCACGGCCTTGTTGTCCACCACGGCGCGCAGCCAGGCGGTCTGCTGGCCGCTGTGGCGCGCATAGTGTTTATAGGTGCGGCCCATCGAGCAATCGAGGCCGAACAGGGTGCGCAGCGCGTCGAGCAGCGTGGTCTTGCCGGAACCGTTCTGGCCCGCGATGGTGATGATCTTGGCGTCGAGCGGGATGTTCTTGATGCGCTGCCAGTAATCCCAGTGCACCAGCTCCAGCGATTTGATATGAAACATGGGTTAATCCTTGGCGATGTCTTGGATGTCGTCGGCCAGCGGCGACTCGAGCGGAGGGTCGAACGCTGCGAACACCGGCACGGCGTTGCCGTCGGCGTCGTAGTCCGGGTTTTCCATCTCGGGTTCGATGATTTCCACGGCGTTCGGCGCGTCGTCCTCGTACGCGCGCGGCTTGGGCACGCGGCGCGGCACGGCCATCTCCTGCGGCGGCGTGCGTTTGAAGACGTCGGCCAGCGCGCCGTTGATGATGCGTTCCTTGAGCAGGTCGGTATCCATCAAGAGGTCGAGCAGCGGGCCTTCCAGCACCACGTCGCCGCGGCGCTCGATGAATCCGAGCTTGGTGAGGATGCTGAGGTTCATGTCGAGCCGCGTCTTTTTACCGAGCTTGTCGCCGAAGTCGGCCAGCAATGCTTTATAGGCAATGCCGATCGACGTCTCCTCCGCGCGCGGCAGCGGGCGCTCGGTGCCGAACATGTCGTTCTGCTTGTCGTCCGCGTGCTGGTGGTTTTCCTGGCGTTCGCGCTTGGGCAGGATGATCTGCGCCCACAGCACGACCAGCAGGGCCACGCCGTCGCGCGACAGGCCAAAATTATTGTTCTGCCAGACGTCCTTGGCGCCGAAGATCTTCGGCTCGATATTGCGCGTCAGGGCCACGGTCACGTGGTCGGCATAGACGTTGTCGAGCAGTTTCAGGCCCACGGCCAGCAGGCGCGCATCGACTTCGACGCGGAACTGTTCGTCCGCCAGCGCGCGTTTGACCAGGCGGTCGTCGCGGCGCAGGGTCTGGTGCGCAAGCAGGCGCGCAATCAGGATTTGTGCATCATCATTCATCGGACTTGTCGCCTTCCGGGTTCAAAGACAGGGTGAGCGAAGCGAGGGACATGGCCGCGACGTGCAAGTCGGGCAGCTGGACCATTTCGTCGCTCGGGGTAAAGGTGACGGGCAGGCGCGCCAGGTCGCCGGTGGCGCCTTGCAGGCGCGCTTCGTCGGCGTCGCCCAGGAGCGGCAGCATCGAGGCGCGGTACGACGCCACGGCAAACGACGCAGGCAGCAGCGATTCGTGCACCTGGATCGAGGGCGGCGCGCCGTCCACGCTGGCCGGGAATTTGTCGGGTGCGGCAAAATCGGCCAGGCGGGCCAGCCAGTCGTCGAGTTCTTTTTGCATCGGGGGGCCGTCGCTGATTGTCGTGGGCGCGTCTTCGCCGCTGGGCAGGCCACCCTGCACCGCGCTGGCGGCGCGGTCGGCCAGCAGTTCGGCTTCGGCCACGTCGATCATCTCGGCCGGCGTAATAAACTGCGGCACCACCGGTAAATCGATGGCGCCGATGGCCAGCGACGCCAGGTCGTCATGCAGCAGCAGCCAGCGCTTGATGTCGGTGGTGGAGAGGCCGGACTGGCCCAGGTGCACGCGCTGGCGCTCGATCTGGTTCAGCGCGCGCGAGAACATGCCCTGCATATTGAGCAGCGACGACTGGGCGCGGCCGATGGCCTGCGCCGCGCGGTGCGTGGCGTGATCGGCGTTGGCGTCGCTGGTGATCGCGCGCAGTATCTCGGAACCCTTTTCCACCCAGTCGCACGCCACGTGCCACTTGGCCTGCGAGGCGCGCAGGCGGAACTCGGAGCCGGACGCGATGGCGTCGGCAAATTCCTCGGTCAGTTCCACCAGGCGGCCCAGCAGGTGGTGCAGCTGCTCCACCGTGACGCCGCCCATCATCTGCGAACCGGCCACCTGCGACAGCAGGTAGCCCATGTCGGCCGGGTCTTCCTCTTTGCCCATGGCCAGCAGCGCGTCGATGGCGGACAGCACGTTGCGCGCCATGGGCGTGACGCGGTACACGGCCTGCTGCGGATCCCATGCCAGCAGCTGGTTGGTGCGCAGGCGCATCAGCACCGTTTCCAGGCTTTCGGGCAGCAGGTAGGCCAGGCGGGTATTGATGTCGGGACGCGTAAAGCTGGGCGACGAGGTGTCGGACGCCAGTTCGCGCAGCACCAGCAGGCGCACCAGCACGCCGTCGAAACCGCCGTGGAACAGCGCAGTAAATACCTGCAGCAGCGGCTGCGCGCGCTTCAGGTGGTACACCTGCTCGATTTCGTCGGCCGAGACGTTGGGCTTGAAGTGGGCCTGCAGGCCGTCCTGCTGCTGGTCCAGCGCCGGGTCGGGCGCGGACTCAGTTGTCATAGTTTCTATCATTCTTCGCCATGTTGTTCGCACTGCAGGCGCGGCGCTTTTGCATATACTGCAACAAAAGCATCCATGCTCGCGGGGGCGACAGTATAGCAGTTGCGGTCCGGCTCCCAGCCGATCTTGCGCAGGCCTTATTTTTTTGTGAACTTTTCCAGCGTCTGGTCCACGTAGTCGCCGTCAGCTTCCTTGAACACCACGCGCACCGGGTACCAGTCCATCGACGGCGCCAGCCACAGGTCCACCTGCTGGTCCTTGCCGTCGGTCTGCTCGCGCATCAGGTGCAGGGCGCTGAGGTCCTTGCCGGCCACGGTGATGGTCTCGGTGTCCACCACCTTGAAGATCCACTGCTCGGCGTTGCGGCGCGCGACCACGAAATACGCCCACTCGCTGCCCGGCTTGAATTTCTCGGGCGTGGCGCGGGCGTTGGCGGCCAGCTGCCACTGGATGCTCACGCGATCCTGCTCGCCGCCCTTGATCGGGTACGTGTCGTCGCCGGCGCTGAAGCTGATGATCTTGCTGTCGCGCTTAAAGGTGGCCGTCGTGGGCTCCTTGCGGAAGCGCTTTTCCATAAAGCCGACCGGCGCCAGGCCGTAGTCGTCGATGACGCCCTCGCTGCGGGTTTCCAGGATCTTGCCGAAGATCGGCGCGCGGCTCTCGGCCGCGATCGAATACTTGCCGTCGCCCGCGCGCCACTGCACGGTGGCGCTGCCGTTGATGGTCAGACCGTGCTGCCTGGCCTTGATGGCGTAATTGAAATCGGCCGACGGCGGCGCGCTGAACGCGCGCTTGACGCTGGGATGCTCGCCGTCGGCGGCGTGGGCTACGGTCATGGCGGTCATGGCGCTCATGGCCAGGATGGCGGCGCCCAGCGCGCGCAGGATCGGGGTGGTGTTCACAGTGTTATCGGGCATAAGTCATCTATTCGGTAAGCTTGATATGAGCGATGGTCTGCGTGGTGAGCGCGCCGCTCGCTTCGGTATTGCGCATCTGGACCGGGTACCACTGCAAGCCCGGCGCCAGCCATACATCGAGCCGCGACGAGTACGAGCCGGGCATCGGCGGCCGGGTCAGGTGCCACGTCACCAGCTTGCCCAGCTTGGTCGTCAGTTCTTCCTCGCCCACCAGCTGGAAGCGGAACAGGCTGGCCGCCTTGTCCTCGCCCACCTGGATGTCGATGTCGGCGCCCAGCTGGTTGACGTCGGCGCGGCCGATGCCGGCCAGCTGGAACGGCACCGTGGCCTTGTCCTGCGCGCCCGCCAGCAGCGGGTAGCTGCGTTCGGACGCCGAAAACGAAATCGTGCCGGCGCGCTCGCCCCCGCGGTTGAAATGGGTGGCGGTCTCCGCCCGGCGCGCGCGCTTTTCGGTGACCTTGTCGGGCGCGATGCCGTGATCGTCGATGGTGCCTTCGCTGCGCAGCACCAGCAGGTTCAGGCGCGTGACCAGCAGGCTCACGCCCGCCTCCACCGACGCCTGGTAGCGGCTGCCGTCAGTATGCCACGTCATCGCCGCCGACCCTGTCCATTTGGTGCCGTCCGCGTCCACCCGGGCCAGGTCCATCTCGAACGTGGCCGACGGCGGCAGGTCCACCTTGTAGCGGCGCCCGCCCTGGGGTGCGGATGGTGCAGCATGCGCAGCCGCCGGGGCGGCTGGCGCGGCGGTCGTGGCAGTTGGGTCCGGCACGGCGGCCGGCGCGGCCACGGGGGCCAGCCGGGCCAGCGCGTCGTCCACCACGGCCTGCGGCGGCGCGGGCAAGGTGCTGGTGACGGGGGCCATGGCGCCGCTGCCGGCCTGCGCTGGCGGCGGCGCCGGCCTGGCTTGCGGCCTGGGCGCCGGCGCGGCCGCCTTCGGCCCCAGCGGCTGCACGTCGACCAGCGGCGCGCTGGCCATGCGCGGCGGCAGCGACAGCCGCAGCTGCGCCGTCAGCAGCGACGGCGGCGCCTCGACAGTGGCGGATGCTGCCAGATGGTTTGCCGCCCAGTCGATCGCCAACCCGTGCAGCACCGCCGTGGCCACGCAAAACGCCAGCAGGCGGCGGCGTTGGAAAAGAAGGGAAGCGAGCGTCATGCCGGCTAGTGTAACGCGTTCGCCCGCGCTGGTCTTTCCATGCCTCACCGCACCTATCCGGATGGGAAAGCAATGTTGTCAGAAAACTTTGATCCCCTTGCCGTTTATCTGCTACGCTAGGCGCAATTCCCACAGGAGACTTTCATGGCCCAACCGCAGATGCCCCACATTCCCGGCGCAGCAGTGATGAACGACACCCTCGACTTCGTGAAAAACCTGTGGGGCAGCATGGGCGTCCCCGGGCTCACCACGCCGACCCTGTCGGTGGATGAGCTGGACAAGAAAATCAACGACCTGAAAGCCGTCGAAGCATGGCTCAACCTGAACATGAGCATGCTGCGCGGCAGTATCCAGGCGCTGGAAGTGCAGCGCGGCACCATCGCCACGCTCCAGTCGGTGGGCGCCAGCCTGGCCGCTGCCGTGAATCAGGGACAGGCGCCCGGTCAGACGTCCGGCGAGGCCAAGTCCTTCTTTGACGCCAACCCGTACACCTCGGCCTTCTTCCAGCATGCGCGCGAAGCGGACAAGCCCAAGCCGCAGGCCAGCACGCCGCCACCGGCGCCGGCCGCGCCGCCGAAAGGCGCCGACACGCCGGCGTCCGACAAGCAGCCGTCCGCCACCGATGCGGCAGGCGCGTCGGCAGTGTGGTGGAATTTGTTGCAGGAACAGTTCAAGCAGGCGGTCTCGACAGCCGTAGCGTCGGAATCGATGATGGCCGACGCAGCAGCGCGCGCCACCGAGACGGCCGTCAAATTCGCGGCCGCCACGGCGGTCAAGCCGGAACCGGCTGCCGATGCCGCCATGCCGTCCGGCACAACTGATGCAGCTGGTGCAACTGGTGCGGCTGGTGCAACCGGTGCAGGCGAACCGGCGGCCGCCGACAGGAAGCCTGCCGCCCGGCGCACGCCAGGCAAGCCCGGCAAGCCGGCGTCAGAAAACTAGGACTACGCCAGGCGCAGGATGCGGATGGCGTCGATCAGGCCGTCGGCCTGGCGCTGGACTTTCTGGACATCGATCAAGCCTTCTTCTTCCATCTGCTTGGCGCTGTCGTGGGCGCTTTGGAAGCTCTCGATGGTGTCGCCCTTGGCAGCGACCGGTTTTACCCAGGCCACGCTGCCAACCTTCATTTTCGTATAAACCTCTTGTACGATATCACGCATAAATTTACATCCTCTCTCTTGGTGACGCAGTGGCTGCGCCTGTTTTAATCCGTATAAATAGTATACCTGCGGCGCGTTGCTTCAACGGTCGGGCACCGCACCGTTGGCTGCTTCGTATTCGCTGGCGGCAGCTGCCGCCACCACGCCCGACACGGGCGCCAGCACCGCCAGTTGTTCCATCAGCTGGGCAAAGCGCGGCTGGCCGGGGGCGATGGCGTCCACGTGCATCAGCACCTCGATGGCCTCGTCGGCCAGTTCGCGCACGTACCCGGTCTGGTGCAGGCGCGAGATCAGGATCTGCGCCGAATTGAACAGGATGCGCATATTGTGCGGCAGCGCCTGGCGCGCCACGCGCATCCAGTCGATCGCCTCGGCCAGCCGGTCGGTTTTCCAGAGCAGCACGCCCTTGTTCATCATGTCCGCCGCTTCCTTGCGCGACGCCCGTATCAGTTCGATCCCCTCGTCGCCCATGCGCGCCTTGTCGAAGATCTTCTGCACTTCGTCCATCAGCGGCACGTTATCATGGTTGTTGCGCGCAATGTAGCACAGCAGGCCCACGGGCGCCTCCTTCACGCCCACCGCGAACATCAGCGTGGCCATGTCCAGGCACGTGGCGGTATCGGGCCGCTGGCGGCTGTCCTCGGCCAGCATGGTTTCCAGTTCGTCGCCCGCCTTGCGCGCGCGGCGGAAGTCGCCGGTCTCGTGGTGCACCAGGCCTTCGGTGATTTTTGCGCGCAAGGTCACCTGGTCGCCGCCGAACTGGTGCACCGCCGCGTTGAGCAGGCGGACCGCCTCTTTCGTATCGTTCTTCTTGCCGCACACGCGCGCCATGCCGAAGTACGCATCGACCGTCTTGGCCACCGAATATTCGCCGATCTCGATACATTTGCGGAACGCCTTTTCGGCCACCGGGATGTTGTCGAGTTTGAGCGCCGTCTGGCCCAGCGTGCGCTGGCGCGGCACCGAGTTGGGCGACAGCTTGGCCGCCTTCTGCAGCACATCGAACGCTTCCTCGTGCTTGCCCTGCAGCTGGAACGCCTGCGCCAGCTGGTCGAACGCATCGATATAAAAACGGTTGGCCGTGATCACGGCCTCGAACATCTTCTGCGCCGCTTCCACATCGCCGTCGTGCATCATGATCTTGGCCAGGCCGCAGCGCGCCCAGTTGTAGTCGCGCTCCTCCAGCACCTTTTCGTACACGGCGCGCGCGCCCATCGGATCGCCGGCCTTGAGCTGCAAGGTCGCCTTCATGCGCAGCAGGTCGATCTCGTGCAGCGGATTGACGGGAATCTGCTGCGCGCACAGGCGCGCCGCGCGCAGGTAGTCCTTGTCGGCGTAGGCCTGGTCGATCTCGCGGAAGATCTGCTTTTTCAGCCACACGCGATTGAGGCGCGTGAGCAGCACGCCTTCGGTGATGGGCTTGATGATGTAGGCGTCGGGCTGGTGCTCGGCCGCGCCCATCACCGACTCCACGCTTTTTTCCGCGGAGACCATCAGCCACACGCTGCTGGGCAGGATCAGGTTGCGCAGGCGCGCTTCTTCCAGCACCTGCTGGCCGTTCTTGCCGTCGCCCAGGTTGTAATCGCACAGCACCACGTCGTAGCGGGTTTTCGCCAGCAGCATCATGCCCTCGCCGCCGCTGGCTGCCTGGTCGATATGCTTGGCGCCCAGGTTGCGCAGCGATTCGCGCAGCAGCTGGCGGATGCCCACGAAGTCGTCGATGATCAGGTAGCGCTTCTCGGCCCAATCGACCTCGCCGTCATTTTGCACGATGGCGGTCATGGCAGGCGCAGGACGAAACAGCCGCCGCCCAGGGATCCGCCATTTTCCAGGGCGATGGCGCCGTCGCGCTGGCGGTGGCGGTGCATGCGCGCCACTTCGCTGGAAAAATACAGACCAAGGCCGCTGCTGTTGTTGGAAAAATGGACGGCAGCGCCGCGCGCCGCCTGTGCAGCATTGCTGGCGTTAGCGCCCGCTTCCAGCATGGCCGGCGGGAAGCCGTCGCCATTGTCTTCCACGCGCAGTTCCAGGTAGTCGCCGTCCACCCGCACCGACAGGCGGATGCGGTCGCGCGTGTAGCGGATGGCGTTGTTGATGGCGTGGACCAGCACCCCGATCACCAGCTCCTCGTCGAACGTCCAGATGGCGCCTTGCGCGAAGTCGGTCTCGAAGGCGATTCCGCGCGATTGCAGCAGGATGCGGGCCTGGCCCTGCACCTGCTCCACCAGTTCGCGCACGCTGTGCGGAGTGGGATCGAACGGGTAGCCGGGCTTGCCCACTTCCTTGTACAACGCCAGCAACTGGATCAGGCTGTCGTTGAGGCGGCGGGTCTGGTACAGCATCTGGCCCAGCTCCTGGTACTGCTGCTGTTGCTGCGGCGGGGACGAGGGCGGATCGGCCGGCTGCGGGCCGGCCGCCAGCAGGTGCTCCAGCGTGCCACTGAGGACGCTGATCGAATTTTTCATGTCGTGCACGGTCGACGCCAGGAACATCAGCAGTTCCGGCGAGCCTTGGTAGTGCTGGGACAAGTCGTCATCCATCGCGTGGCGCTCCGGGGATACAAAACGGGATTATATCGCAGCAGCCTGCCCTGCAAGCCCCGCTTACTGGGCCCGGCGCCGTTGCTTGAGCAGGAAGCGACCTGGGTCAAGCGCGTCCACCAGCGACGCTTCGATGGGCGGCGCCATGTGTTCCAGATGCGACACCAGCAGCTCCGCCATCAGCGGCGCCCAGATCAGGCCGCGCGACGCGTAGCCGAGCAGACCATACAGGCCCGGATGGCGCGGCACGTCGCGCAAATGCTCGAGGCGGCCGGCCGCCGGATAATCGGGCAGCGCGCCCGCCAGCGGCAGGCGGTCGGGCGCGGCGCAGCGAAAGCCCACGCGCCCGGCCAGCGGCGCGGTGGCAGCCAGCGCCGCCACCCGCTCGCCCGGCACGATCTCGGCCAGCCGCGCCAGGTTTTCCTGCTGGCTGGACGCGCGCAGCGCCGGGTCGAGGTCATTGTCGTACGTGGCGCCCGCGCACACCACGCCGTCGCTGGGCGGCGTGACATACGCTTCGCGGCACACGACCAGCGGCAGTTGCGGCGCGCTGTCGGCCGCCAGGTGCGTGACCTGGCCGCGCAGCGCCTGCAATGGCAACTGCGCCGCCTGGGCGATGCGTACCGCACCCGCGCCGTTGGCCAGGATCACGGTGGGCGCCTGCGCCAGCACGGCGCAGTCGGCAGCGCGCACCTGCCAGGTTGCCTGCCCGTCAGCGCGGTGCAGCGTGACCGCCTCGCTGCAGAACACGCGCTGCAGGCGGTCGCCGCACGCGTCCAGCATGGCCGCGCACAGCGACGACGGCCGCACCCAGCCGCCCTGCCCGAACAGCCAGCCGCCGTGCGGCGTGGGGGCGTTCATCAAGGCGCCTGCCTCGGCGGCATCGGCCCAGCGCGCGTAGCCGGACGGATAATCCCAGTGCGCGAGCACGTCGCGCTGCACGCGCGCATGCCGCTCGTCGCGCGCCAGCTGCAGCACGCCGCAGGCAGCGCCCTTAAACGCCGTGCCCACGCCGCCCAGGCGCCGCCACTCGCGCAGCGCAAACAGGTATGCGGCGCGCGCCAGGCGGGTGGGAATATTGTCGTCTTTGGATAACAGCGGCATGAAGATGCCGGCCAGGTTGCCCGACGCTTCCGTGGCAGGCTGCGCATGGCGCTCGATCAGCGTCACGTCCCAGCCCTGCGCGCACAGGCGCTGGCAAACGGCCGATCCGGCCAGGCCGGCGCCGATCACCACGGCCTGGCGCACCGGCGGGGGTGGCGCCAGGGGCAAGGCTGGCGGGCGGCGGGGGCGGAACACGGCGTCGATATCGTCGCCCTCCTGCGCCACGCGGCACGCGAAACCGGCGGCGGCCAGCGCCCACACCAGCAGCTCGCCGGGGGCGCGCGCCCGCAGCGTGGCGCCGGGCGCTGCCAGCCGCGCCAGCGTGCGTACCAGGCGGGTGTCCGCCATGGCCGCCGCACCCACGTCGAAATGGTCGACGCGCGCAGTCACCTGCGGCAGCACGGCGGCCACCTCCCCCACCAGCAGGTCCAGCGTCACGCGCCCGTCATCGAGCACGATGCGGTGAAAACCCGGCACGTCGGGCGGCCACAGGGCGCGCAGTTGCGGATCGCCGATCAGTTGCGCATCGTGTGCGTGCGGCGTCATGGCCAGGTAGTGGAGCGGCGCGCGGCGCCGCGCGCGGGCCGCCGCAAAGCGCGCGCCGTCGCCGAAGTCCGTATCGAGGACGACGTGGCGCGTCATCACTGGCCGTGCCGGCAGAAGCAGTCCGGCTCATGGTCGTTGACCATGCCGATGCCCTGCATGTATGCGTACATGATGGTGGAACCCACGAATTTGAAGCCCATTTTCCCCAAGTCCTTCGACAGGCGGTCGGAGAGCTCGGTCTTGACGATGCGTTCGCCGGAGCGGTTGACGACGGGCTGGCCGTCCACGTAAGCCCACAGCAGGTGATCGAGGCTGCCGCCGCCGGCGCGCAGGCGCAGGTACGCCTGGGCGTTGGTGATGGCCGCCGCCACCTTCAGGCGGTTGCGCACGATGCCGGGATTGGCCAGCAGTTCGGCCACCCGGTCCGGACCATAGGCAGCGATTTTTTCGGCATCCCAGCCGTCGAACGCGGCGCGGTAGGCGGCGCGCTTGTTCAGGATCGTTTCCCACGACAGGCCGGCCTGCGCGCCTTCGAGGTTGAGCATTTCGAACAGGCGCCGCTCGTCGTGGCACGGCACGCCCCATTCGGTGTCGTGGTAGGCCAGGTACAGGGGATTGGAGGGCTTGGCCCAGCTGCAGCGGGTGATGGTCATCGGCTTGTCGGTCGCGGCAAAGACCGCAG
>JBEVMD010000053.1:0-9343 GCA_040508835.1 Duganella sp.
CAGCGCCAGGTGTCGACGCACATCTGGTCGATATTGCGCTGCGCCTGCCAGCCCAGCACGGCGGAGGCATGGCCGGTGGCCGCGTAGCACGTGGCAATGTCGCCCGCGCGGCGCGGCATGATGGTGTAGGGAATCGGACGGCCGCTGGCGCGTTCGAACGCCTGCACCATTTCCAGCACGCTGGTGCCGGCGCCGGTACCGAGGTTGATGGCCAGCACGCCGGGGTGGCTGGTGAGGTAATCGAGCGCCTTGACGTGGCCTACGGCCAGGTCCACCACGTGGATGTAGTCGCGCACGCCGGTGCCGTCCACGGTCGGGTAATCGTTGCCGAACACGGACAGCTGGGTGCGCTCGCCCGTGGCGACCTGGGCGATGTACGGCATCAGGTTGTTGGGAATGCCGCGCGGACGCTCGCCGAGCAGGCCGCTCTCGTGGGCGCCGATCGGGTTGAAGTAGCGCAGCAGGGCGATGCGCCAGTGGTTGCCGGTCTGGCCCAGGTCGCGCAGCATTTCCTCGATCATCAGTTTCGAGCGGCCGTACGGATTGGTGGCCTGCAGCGGGAAGTCTTCCATGATCGGCACGCTGGCCGGATCGCCGTACACGGTGGCCGACGAGCTGAACACCAGGGTGTGGACGCCGAAGCGCTCCATGGTCTGGCACAGCACCAGCGCGCCGTTCACATTGACGTCGTAGTAGCGCAGCGGCTGCGCCACCGACTCGCCGACGGCCTTCAGGCCGGCAAAGTGGAACACGGCGTCGAAGCGCTCGGCCTCGAACAATGCTTCCAGCGTGGTGCGGTCGCGCAGGTCGGCCACCACCAGCGGCGCCGGGCGCCCGGCCAGGGTGGTAACGCGTTCGAGCACGCTGGCCTCGCTGTTGGACAGGTCGTCCAGCACCACTACGTCATGTCCCGCCTGCAGCAGTTCGAGCACGGTATGCGAACCGATATAGCCGGCGCCGCCGGTGACCAAAATCTTCATTGAAACTCCCATGACTGGTACATTATTGACGATGGCAGGACCGCGCTGCGGCCCCCATCATTGTTCGTGGTCGCGCTGCGAGCGCACCCATTCGACCTGGCGTTTGACGGCAAAGCGCAGGTACACCGGAATTTTCCAGAAAACATACAGGAAGGCCATGGCCAGATCGCCGGCGCTGAGGATGTGGCGGCTGAAGCGCCACCACGAGCCGATGATGGCCAGGCCCAGCAGGCCTAGCGCGACGGCGGCCAGCACCAGCGGTCCGATCACGGGGGTAAACAGCGCCAGCACCAGCGCCAGTGCGCTGAGCAGCAATACGATCAGGCACAGCAGCGCGACCGGGGGCACGCACAGGTCGAGCGCCAGCGCGAACAAGCCCAGCTGGCGACGGCGGGCGGACGCCAGCAGCAAGGTAGGGCCTTCGGCCACGATCATGCCCAGGTGGCCGTGTTCCCAGCGGGTGCGCTGGCTGGCCGTGCCGGCCGCGCTGGACGGGAACGTGCTCGACACGTGCGCATGCGGGCAATACAGGGGCGGGGTGCCGGCGCGGGCCAGGTCCATGCCCAGCTTGACGTCTTCCACGATGTGGCCGCTGGCGAGGTCGGCCTGGCTGATGCCGGACCACGGGAACGCCATGCCGCTGCCCATCAGCGGGCAGGGCAGGCCCAGGCGCCAGAAACCGGTGGGACGCACCTGGTTCTTGACCAGCCAGGCGAATTCGGCGATCTTTTTCATCAGGCCGGAGCCCGCTGGCGCGTGCATCAGGTAGCGCGCTTGCACCGGGCGACCGGTTTCGAGCGCCATGCGGCCGAGGCGGTCGATGGTGCCGGCTGCCACCTGGCAGTCGGCGTCGACGATCATGACCACTTCGGGCGCATCGGCGTGCAGGTGGCGCACGCCGAAGTCGAGCGCGTAGCTTTTGCCGCGCAGGGTGGCGCTGGTGCGTTCGATGACTTCGGCGCCGGCCTGGCGCGCGACGACGGCCGTGGTGTCGGTGCAGTTGTCGGCAATCACGACGATGCGGTCGCCCGCCTGCATCTGCGGTTGCAGGTCGGCCAGCGTGGCGACGATGCCGCCAGCTTCGTTATGGGCGGGTATCAGTACGGCCACGCGCGGACGGCGTCCGGTCAGGAGCGGGGCAGCGCCCAGACGCGGCCAGGCGGCCGCCACCTGCACAGCCAATACCAGCACGGGCACCAGCATCAGGCCTAATGCCAGCCACAAGAGCAGCGCAAGCAAAGAGATCATGTAATTCTTTCATATAAAAAAAAGGCATCCGAACAAGTTTACACTAATTCGGATGCCATTCTGTTACTTTGTCTAAAAGACAGGTGTTGCCGTCCTGTCCAGACCTGTTGCCGCTACAGTATTACAGGCCTACCTCCACCAGCGAGCCGGCCACGGTCGACGGACCCGGGGTGCCGCTGGTCGTGGTCAGCACGGTCGTGGCGTTGGCGGGCCACACGAAGCGCACCGACTGGTTGTTGGTGAGGTCGCCCGAATCGAATACGGTTTTGCCGGCCACATTGATCTGCAGGCGCAGCTTGCCGCCACCGGTGGTGACTGCCGTCAGGGCCTGGGTGCTGCCCACGCGGCGGCTGGACCAGTCGACGCTGCCCAGCACGCGCGACGACGAGTTGGTCTGAACGATGGCCGTGGTGGTGGCGGGGAAGACCACCGCCTGCGCCAGGGTTTCGAACGGGCCGGTGGCCGTGCCTGCCTTGCGGGTCCAGGTGCCGCGCATCGACAGCGGATTGAGATTGGTCGTCGGACGGATCACCTTGCTGTCGCCGTTGATATAGCCGTCGCTCGATTTCACCATCCGCAGGTTGGCGCGGATACGGTCCAGTTCAGCTGCGTTGGCGTTGTTCCAGCCGCCTTTATGCAGGTCGAAGTTGGCGCCGTTTTCCACGTAGATCGAGAACGGGGTGCCGGTGTTCATGTCCACCACGTAAGCGCCGTACATCTTGAGCGTATCGGCCACCTTGCGCAGCTGCGGATCGACGATCTTGGTGGTGTCGTACGTCGCTGGCAGCATCACGCGGGCGCCTTCCGGAATCTTGCCGGTGTTGCGGGTGGCGGCGCCGGTGTCGGCGGACGTGGCCGGGAATACATAGGCCGGGCTTGGCGCCAGACCGGTCATGGTCAGCGACATGGCCAGCGCGTGACGGTAGACGGTGTCGCCGTCTTCCACTTCGTGCTTACGGATCAGGCCGGCAGAAGTCGGCACGCCGGCGGCGCGGGCGCCCTGGAAGTAGTGCGATGGGTCGCCCCAGCCGGTACCGTTGAGTTTGGTCCAGGCATATTGCTGGGCTACCCACTTGCCGTTGACCTGGCGCAGTTTCCAGAACGAGTGGATGATGCCGGTGACCGGATCGACGATGTCGCAATGGCCGTCGCTGCCCGAGGCGGGCAGGGCGTCGGCCGGCCAGCGTGGCAGGGTAACCGACGATTTGTAGCGCTCTTCATCGGGATCCCACACGCCGTTGGTGGTCAGGCCGGTAATGGTCATGGCCGCATCGGTGGTCTTGGCCAGATACATGCCGGTCGAGTAGGCGCCTGGCGTGATCGACGGGTAGTAGCTCGATTTCGGAATGGTGAAGGTCGTGTCCAGTACCGGGCTGTTGGGACGCGAGTTCCACAGCGAATCGGCCGAGAACGGACGTGTGTAGTTACCCCAGATGCTGGTGGTGCTGGTCGTGGTCGCGGTGGCCTTGGTGGCGGTGGTCACTGCAACGGCGGCCACAGCGCCCGTGGCTGCCTTGGTGGCAGTGGCGGTGGCGGCGCTGGTGGCAGCCGTGGCCTTGACGATGGTGGTTTGCGCCTGCACTACCGAACTGAGGGACATGGCCAATACCAGGCCGGTGAGGTAGGGCGTGTTGTTCCGGCTAATTCTGCTATTCGACATTGCATGCTCCTTGGTTCGCTGATGGGTCGATGGGAAATAATATTCCCGTGTGGAAAATATACAAGCATGTTACATGGTGGAAGCGCGGTTGGAAGCGATTTTTTCCATCAATTTGCGCTCGAACAGTCAGGTCGATTCAGGTCATGCAATAAAACTATTACGAAAAAAGCAGGTGGATAATATTATTTTCAACCATTTTATTCCGCAAAGTCCTAAATTTCGTTCGGTTTGCTGGCTTGAATTCAACATTCTCTCGGGCAACAGCAAGATGTTGGCCTGCGCAATTCGAATACTGTTCAGTTTGTCACTGGGGAATAGTGTGGCAGCCTAACACGCGACAGCGTACTATGCTGCATCGCCGCATGCATTGGGCGGCGTGGTATCCGCCCAACGTTCAACGCTTGCACAAGGCGTTTCAGGGGTCATCGAGACTTGCATAACGGCACCGCACCATTGCGTATTTCCGTGGAATTGCGGTAAGTGATGATATAGTTATGCAAATTACTACGCCGCAGTCCATGCAGGCTGGAGACATCCATTTATATGTCGCATTGTTATTTTTTTAAGGATACTGAAGATGAAAGCAATGATATTGGCCGCTGGCAAGGGCACGCGCGTACGTCCACTGACCTATGATTTGCCCAAGCCGATGATTCCGATCCTCGGCAAGCCGGTGATGGCCTATCTGGTCGAGCACCTGGCCAAATACGGCGTGCGCGATATAATGGTCAACGTCAGCTATCTGCACGAAAAAATCGAAGACTACTTCGGCGAAGGCCATCAATATGGCGTCCAGATCGGCTACTCGTTCGAAGGCCATACCGATAACAATGGCGACGTCGTCCCGGAAGCGCTGGGCTCGGCAGGCGGCATGAAGCGTATCCAGGAATTCGGCGGCTTCTTCGACGACACCACCATCGTGCTGTGCGGCGACGCCGTGATCAACCTCGACATCCAGTCGGCCCTGTTCGAACACCGCCGCCGCGGCGCGTTGGCCAGCGTGATCTGCCGCGAAGTACCATGGGACAAGGTTTCCAGCTATGGCGTGGTAGTCAGCGACAAGGACGGCCGCATCAAGCAGTTCCAGGAAAAGCCATCGCAGGAAGAAGCGCTGTCCAACTTTGCCAGCACCGGTATCTATATCTTCGAACCGGAAGTGCTGGACCTGATCCCGAGCGGCCAGGTGTTCGACATCGGTTCCGACCTGTTCCCGCTGCTGGCGGAAAAAGGCCTGCCGTTCTACGCCCAGAACCGTACCTTCAACTGGATCGACATCGGCAGCGTCAAGGATTACTGGGAAGTGTCGCAAAGCGTCATGATGGGCGAAGTGGCCCACATGGAAGTGCCCGGCATCCAGGTGGAAGACGGCCTGTGGGTCGGCCTGAACACCTCGATCGACTGGGAAGGCACCACCATTGTCGGCCCCGTGTACATCGGCTCCGGTTGCAAGATCGAAGCAGGCAGCACCATCATCGGACCAACCTGGATCGGTCACGGCAGCCACATCTGCGGCGGCGCCAACGTGACCCGTTGCGTGCTGTTCGAATACACCCGCGTGCTGCCTAACGTCACGCTCGACGAGATGATCGTGTTCAAGGACTACAGCGTCAACCGCGCCGGCCAGATGCGCCACGTGCTCGAGTACTCGAGCGAAGAGTGGATCAACTCGCGCGACCGCCGCAACAGCCGCCGCGTCGACAAGAACGGCAACCCGCTGCCGGAAGCGGTTGCGGCCTCGGCTGCAGCGGCCGCCGCTGCACCGGTTCCTGCAGTAGCCTGAATGTAACAAGGGGCCGTTTCAAACGGCCCCTTTTTATATAGTATGCTGCCGATCCATGGTTATCGGCAGTCGTGCATTGTCCGCATCAGCGATGCTTGTGGCACTCGCGCAAGAACACCAGGATGTCCCAGGTATAGCGGCGCAGCAGGCGCGACGGTTCCTGCGCCAGCCGGTACAGCCATTCCAGCCGCAGCCGTTGCACCAGCTTCGGTGCCCGCACCTTGTCCCCCGCCCAGAAGTCGAACAACGCTCCCACCCCCAGCAGGATTTTCGCGTCCAGCGCGCCCCGATGGTCGATGATCCATTGTTCCTGGATGGGATTGCCCATTGCCACCAGCACCACCTGGGCGCCACTGGCGTTGATGCGCGCGTCCAGATCGGGCGTGTCGCGCACGCCGCCGTAGCCGTCGCACGTGCCCACGACCACGCCGCCCAGCTTGTCGCTGACATGGGCGGCCGCGCGGCGCACGATGTCGGGCCGGCCGCCGACCAGGAACACCCGCAACGGCTGCGGCGCCGCACCGAGCAGGTACGGCGTGAAGTCGGTGCCGTTGAGGTTGGAAACGAAGCGCTCGCCGTGCTGCCAGCGGGCGGCAATGTCGAGTCCGATACCGTCATTGACCAGCACTACGCCCGGATCGTCCTGGTAGGCCAGCAGCGCGCGGCCCTTGACCACCAGGTTGGTATTAACGAAAAACAGCACGTGCTGGCGTCCTTGCGCCAGGCCGTCCAGCAGGAGGGCGGCCAGGCGTTCGCGGGTGGTGCTCAGTACGCGGAAACCGCCGATGGCAAGTGCCTTGTCTTGTGACTGTGTTGCCTGCATGGTATGCTGCATGGTCTATCTGAGGTCCTGGTTGTGCTGGCCGCAGGGGCGTCCAGTCCCGCGTACTTTAGCCGCGCCAGAGTTTTTTGCCAAGTGTATTTATACTGTTGCAATAGTGCCTGGTGTTACACAATGTAAGATGCGCCGCCGCCGCCCCTTCCCGATGTCACAGTATGCGTGTGCCCATCGGGCCTCGCGCGGGCGGGGATCCCAGATTCAGCCATATTTCAATCCAGGGAAGAAAGCGTCTTAGTCCATATGAAAATCTATCCGGTTATCCTGTCAGGTGGCTCCGGCACGCGCCTGTGGCCGCTGTCGCGTGCTGTCATGCCCAAGCAGTTCCAGCCCCTGGTTTCCGCACGCACCATGTTGCAGGAAACTGTGCTGCGCCTGGGCGAGTGGCCGGATATCGCGGCGCCACTGATTGTCTGCGGTAATGAACACCGTTTCCTGGTGGCCGAGCAATTGCGCGAAAGCGGCGTGACGCCGCAGGCGATCCTGCTCGAGGCCGTCGGCCGCAACACCGCTCCGGCAGTGGCAGCGGCAGCCCAATACCTGCAATCGGTCGATCCCGACGCCATGATGCTGGTGCTGCCGGCCGATCACGTGATTGCCGACATCGATGCCTTCCACCGTACCGTGCAGGCTGCCTTGCCGCTGGCGCGCGATGGCGCACTGGCCACTTTCGGCATTGTCCCCACCGCCCCCGAGACCGGCTATGGCTACATTCGCCGCGGCGACGCAGCCGGCAGCGGTTTCCGGGTTGCCCAGTTCGTTGAAAAGCCGGACCGCGAAAAAGCGGCGGCGTTTATTGCCGACGGCGGCTATTACTGGAACAGCGGCATGTTCCTGTTCCGCGCCGACCGCTACCTGAGCGAACTGCAAAGCTTCCGGCCCGAGATGGCGCAAGCGGCCAGCGACGCCGTGCGCCTGGCCACCCAGGACATGGATTTCCTGCGCCTCGATGAAGCCGCTTTTGCGGCCGCGCCGTCCGATTCGA
Organism: Duganella sp.; assembly: GCA_040508835.1. GTDB lineage: Bacteria > Pseudomonadota > Gammaproteobacteria > Burkholderiales > Burkholderiaceae_D > Rugamonas. Next base: position 7,492 of record JBEVMD010000053.1, read on the forward strand.
TCGACTACGCGGTCATGGAGCACACCAGCCACGCGGTGGTGATCCCGGCCGACTTTGGCTGGAACGATGTCGGCTCGTGGTCGGCGCTGTGGGAAGTGTCCGAGCGCGACGCCAACGGCAACTCGCTGCGCGGCGACGTGTATGTCGATGGCGTGAACAATTCGCTGGTACGGTCCGAAACCCGCATGGTGGCCGTGATCGGCCTCGACGATATCGTGGTGGTGGAAACCGCCGACGCGATCATGGTGGCGCACCGCGACAAAGTGCAGCAGGTCAAGCAGGTGGTCGACCACCTGAAGCTGGCCGAACGCACCGAATACCTGCATCACACCAAGGTCTATCGTCCGTGGGGCTGTTACGAGGGAATCGACAGCGGCGACCGTTTCCAGGTCAAGCGCATCACCGTCAACCCGGGCGGCAAGCTGTCGCTGCAGATGCACCATCACCGCGCCGAACACTGGGTCGTGGTCAGCGGCACCGCCAAGGTCACATGCGGCGACAGCGTCACGCTGCTGACGGAAAACGAGTCGACCTACATTCCGATCGGCACCACCCATCGGCTGGAAAATCCGGGCAAGCTGCCGCTGCATCTGATCGAAGTACAGTCCGGCGGCTACCTGGGCGAGGACGATATCGTGCGCCTGGAAGACGTCTATCAGCGTTCCTGATGCGCTTGTTGTAAGGCAGCGACAACCGATTTGATACCATCTCTATCGCAGTGCAATAAAAATCGCCGGTCTCCTCATAGGGAGAGCGGCGATTTTCGGTAGTAGCATACACGTTGATAGCTTGTATGTGAGGCAACGCACATTGCTCGAATGTTATTTCAAATAAAAATTAGATAACAATAAGTAAGGTTATGGTATTATTCTTCCAAGATGTTAAAACAAGCTTAAGCAGCTGGTACAAGCTGACAAGCGATAAGCTGAAAAGCAAATTGGTCTTGGTTGTCTAGCCGGCGTAATTGCCTACACTCATATATTACGATTGGAATCCTCATGAAATCTAAAATCAAAGCAATCATCGTCGCAGCAATGCTGGCAACCACCGCAATGACCGCACAGAGCGCTTACGCTAGCGATCCAGTGTTCTCGGTGGATTACGATGCAGAAGGCGGCTTCAGCGGCGTTATCGGTCACAGCTTCAGCGCACCGACCCCATCGTTCACCGACTACTACTCGTTCAACCTGGAGCAGAGCTTCAACACCTCGACGTCGATCACCTCGACCTTCACGCAAAACAAGAGCGGCACCAAGGACGTCAACATTTCCGGTTTCGACCTGATCAAAGTTGACACCGCCGGCAACTACCTGACCGTGTACAACGGCACCAACAACACCGCAACCGTTGGCGCACATCCAATGGATTCGTGGTCGCTGTCGGCTGACGGCCTGTCGGCTGGTACCTACTACCTGCGCATTACCGGCGCAGTCGTGGGCACCACCGGTGGTGCGTACGGTGGCGAAATCTCGGTACTGCCAGTACCAGAACCAGAAACCTACGGCATGATGCTGGGTGGCCTGGCCCTGGTTGGCCTGGTAGCCCGTCGCAAGGCCGCTAAAAAAGCAGCCCAGGCTTAATTGCCGTCTGCATGGCGCTGCGCGCCAGATCAAACCCGGTCGTCGACCGGGTTTTTTTTTGCCCGCGCCGGGTGGACCAGGCAGTCTATAATCGCCAGCACCTGTCCACTTCTGGAATCTTCCGTGCGCCTTCTCAAATTCATCCCCGCCAGCCTGGCCCCTAACGTGGTCTTGGCGTTGGCGCTGGCGCTGGCCGCCGTGGCGCTGCCTTGCGCCGCCGCCATCTCGCCCCAGCAACTGGCCATCATCGTCAACGACGACGAACCCAATAG
>JBEVMD010000090.1:0-5993 GCA_040508835.1 Duganella sp.
GGGTGGTCGCGTTGTGCGAAAAAAATTTGATCGCCAGTTACCCCAGCACGAAGGCGGCCCGGGCCGCACGCCGGCCCGGGCCCGTGCCTGCCACGGGCGCCATGGCCGCGTCCCGGCCGCGTGCGCACCACGCCGCGCCCAGCAGCAGCGCGGCCGTGCCCAGCGGCCAGTTGGGCAGCAGTCCCAGGTCGGGATCGACGATCCAGATGTAAAAGCGCGACAGATTGCCGCCCAGCTCGGCGCCGCCGGCCAGCAGCTGGGGCGTGACCACGCCGTGGCGCAGCAGGTAATAGGCGGGATGCAGCAGCACCGCCGCCGCGGCGCCGGCCAGCAGCGCCAGTTCGCCGGCGGTGTACTGTTGGCGCCGGTGTCCCAGCACCCGGTACGCCCACGGCAGGCCGGCCACCAGGGCAAAGCTGGGATTCTGGGTGGACGCCAGTGCGAACAGCAGCGCTGCCGCAGCCAGGCGCAGGCGTCCCATGGCCAGCATGCCCAGCGTCAGCAGGCACACGGTGAACAGTTCGGTATGCACCTTGTCCAGGAACCACACCATGGGCGAGGCGAACAGCAGCAGGCCGACCACGGCCACGCCGCGCCGGCCGTGGCAGCGGTAGCCGGCCGCCAGCGTGGCGGCCACCAGCACCGCGTGCAGCAGCAGGAAGCTGGCGTGCGGCGACAGGTGCACGCCGACGAGCCGCGCCAGGGCATGGACCAGCGCCGCCAGCAGGCTGTAGAACCAGAAGTGGTTGAAGTCGGTCGTCGCGCCGATGCGCAGCGCGCCGAAGCTGGCGTCGAACCACGCGCGCGGCACCAGGTCGGTAACCGACCCGCCCGCCAGCAGGGCGTCGTACGCGGCCTGCGAGGCGGGCGTGGTCCACGGCCGCCACGCCGCGGTCCAGGCGTGGAACATGGCGTAGTACTCGGCGCCGTCGCCCACGCGCTGGGCCGGCAGCCCGCCCAGCGCCAGGAACAGCACGGCCACGGCCAGGACGATCATGAAATACGGCCGTGCATCACGTACGAGGGCGGCGCGGCGCGGATGACGCATGGTTCAGGCCTCCAGGCGCGCCAGCAGCTCGGCCGCTGCCGATTTGCCGTCGCGGATGGCGTAGTTGGTGCCGCGATCCTCCGGGTAAATCTGCGCCATGGTGCAGAGGGCGGCGTTGGCGAACGGCGTGGCGCGGCCCGGCACGTATTCCGAATAGCCGCGCTCGGTGACCGGCTGCGCGTAATCGGCGCGCCACACGCGGTAGTCGGCAATCCAGGCCCGCTCGAAGGCGGGGAACATGCGCTGCACATGGCCCAGCGCAAAGTCCAGGTATTGCTCGTCGGTGAGGCGCCACAGCGGATCGGCCGTGGGCAGGTAGCGCGACAGGAACACGATGTGCTTGCCGTCGTAGTTGTCCGGACTGTCGAAGTTGGTGTGCTCGATCACGCCCACGAACGGAAAACCGGGGTCGTTGACGTTGAGCCAGTAGGTGTCGGACAGGCTGCGGTCCAGTTCCAGCACCAGGCACAGGTTGGCCAGGTAGCGCACCCGGCGCAGGCGGGCCAGCCAGGCGGGATCGGCTTTGCCGTCGAAGATGCCGGCGATCACGGGCAAGGCGGGCGTGAACAGGTACTCGCGGCCCTGCACGGCGCCGTCCGGCGTGTGCAGGGCGGTCAGGCGGCCGCCATCGTGTTCCACCCCGGTCACCGGCGCGCGGTAGCGCACCGCGCCGCCCAGGCGGACGATCTCGTCGGCCATGGCCTGCGCCAGGCGGCCGAAGCCGCCCTTGAAATACGCCAGCTGCTCGCCGCCCCGGGCGTTGCGCGTACTGCCGCGCAACACCAGCTTTTTCCACATCCAGACGGCGTTGACGGCGTCCGCCACCACCGAGAACTTGTTGTCGATCAGCGGCTGCCACACCACGCGGTAAGCGTGGCTGCCGCACAGCGGTTCGAGCCATTCGCGGATGGTCAGGTGCTCGATCGCTTTCCAGTCCCGGACCCGGCGCACCTTGAGCACCATCAGGCCCAGGCGGATGCGGTCGAGCAGCGGCAGCGCCGTGAAGCGCAGCAAGTCCAGCGGCGTGGACAGCTTCCAGTGGCGGCCGCTGAAATACATGCCGGTCTTCGACGGCATGGTGACGATGTCGCCGGCCAGGCCCAGCTCGCGCACCAGTTGCGGCACGTACACGTCGTTGTCGAACCAGTGATGGTAAAACTTTTCGACCGTCACGCCGTCGCGGAAATCGAACACGCCGGCCAGGCCGCCGGGCGTGGCATCGGCCTCGAGCACCAGCACCGTGCGGCCCGCGCGCGCCAGCTGCAGCGCGGCGGTCAGGCCGGTGAAGCCGGCGCCCACGATCACGGCGTCGAATACAGGGGCGGCAGCGGTCATGGCGGTCCGGTCCGGGTTGGCAGGGCAGCGTTGAAGGTCAGGCGGCGGTTGAGCGTGAACTGCAGCGCCACCACCATCGGCAAGGTCAGCAGCTTGGCCAGACGCGCGTCCAGGCCCAGCTGCTGCACCAGCAGCCACAGCAACAGCGCCGAGGCGCCAAAGCCGAGCGCGGCCACGCCCACGAACCTGGCCAGCCGCTGCGCCACGCGGTCGCGCATGCCGAAGGTGACCACCCGGTTCAGCGCAAAGCTGACCAGCGTGCCGGCCAGGTAGCCGAGCAGGTTGGCGCCCTGGTACCACAGGCCGGCCGTCACCGCCAGCCAGAACGCCAGGTAGTCGGTGGCAACGCCCAGGCCGCCGCACAGGCAGTACAGCAACAGTTGCCGCATCAGCGCGGCTCCCCGGCGGGCGCGGCCAGGCCGACCGTGTCGCCCACCACGTATTGCGGCCGCGAATTGAGCGTGAGCAGCACCCGGCCCAGGTACTCGCCCAGCATGCCCAGCCCCACCAGCTGCATGCCGCCGATGATCAGGATGGTGACGATCAGCGACGACCAGCCGATCGGCATGGCGTCGAGCGTGAACTTCTGGATCACCAGCAAGATGGCCAGCACGAAGCCCACGCCGGCCAGCACCAGGCCCGCAAACGACGTCAGGCGCAGCGGCACGATCGAGAAACTGGTGGCCATCTTGAGCCACAGCGAGATCGATTTTTTCAGGCTGTAGCCGCTGTCGCCGGCAAAGCGCGCATGGTGCCGTACTTCCACCGCGCCGATATTGCGCGTCATCGACAGCACCAGCCCGTCCACGTACACATACGGTCCCCGGTAGCGCAGGATGTCGCGCACGATGGCGGCGCGCATGGCGCGAAACGGCGACAGGTACAGGCCGGCCGGCTTGTCCATCAGGTAGCCGGCCACCTTGTCGTTCAGGCGGCTGCCCCAGATTTTCCAGCGCGCGTGGCGGCGCTGCACGAAGCGCGCGTAGACGACGTCGCGTCCGCTGTCGAGTTCGGCCAGCAGGGCGGGCACGTCGGAAGGAGCGTGCTGCAGGTCGTCGTCCATGGTGATCACGACGTCGCCGCGTGCGGCCGCAAAGCCCGCCATCAGCGCATTGTGCTGGCCGGCGTTCATGCGCAGCAGGATGCCGCGCACCCAGGCATGGGCGGCAGCGAGCTCGCGGATCACGGCCCAGCTGCGGTCGGGCGAGCTGTCGCACACGAAGATCACTTCGCAGGCGCGGCGGTGGGCCGGCAGGCCGGCGACCATGGCGGCCAGCCGCGCCACCAGCTCGGGCAGCACCCGTTCGCTGCCGTACACGGGAATCACGAAGGACAGGGCAGGGGCGGCGTCAGCGGGCATAGTATTTCCGTATCAGTTGGTCGACATAGTGCTGGTCCATTACCACGCCCGTTTCGGCCGCGGCCGACATGGCCGGATCGACATCGATGTGGTAGCTGCCGCCCGCGTCGATCAGCTCGTAGCATGCCGGGCGGCCCGTCACCGTTTCGAACATGTGCACCAGGTCGGGCACGGACACCGAATACGGGCAGGCGATATTGGTGGCGCGGTTGACGGCGTCGCCGCGCTCGAGCAGGCGGCGGGCGATGCGCGCCACGTCGTCCACGTCCACCAGGTTGCGGCGGGCCCGGCGCCACACCTGGAACGGCGCGCCGCCGGCGATGGTGCGGTACAAATAATTGGCCAGCGTGTGGGGATTGTCGGTGCGGCCCACCACCTGCGGCAGGCGGAAGATGGCCCGGCGCTGCGCCCGCTCGCCGATCAGTTTTTCCTGGGCGTGCTTGTGCAGCACGTACGGCGCCTGCGTCAGTTCCGGATCGGCAATCGAGCACGAGCTGAAATACACGAGCAGCTTGTCCTGTTGCAGCGCCGCTTCCAGCATGGCGCGTTCGCGCGCGAACGCTTCGGGCCGGGTTTCGCGCGAGTTGGACACGCCGGACGCGAACACGATCACATCGTCCTGCCCCGCATACTGGGGCGCGAAGGCGCGGGCCAGCAAACCGTTACCGATAATCATGGCTTTGCTCCGGCGGCGGGCTGGGGCGCAGCCACCGTGCGGTGCCAGCGCCGGCCTGCCAGCACGTGCAGCAGCTGCGCGACGCTGTCCTGCCACGTCAGCCACGGCAGGGCCGTCGACGGCGGCGCCCGGCCATCCGCGTGCAGCGCCAGCCACTGCTGCACGCTGGCGGCCAGCGCGGCGGCATCGGCGCCCGTGAAATAATGGGCGTGGTCGCCGCCCACTTCGCGGAACACGGCCAGGTCGCGCGCGATGATGGGCAGCCCGTGCCGGGCCGCTTCGACCAGGGGCAGGCCGAACCCTTCGCCCACCGACGCCGCCAGCAGCGCCGAGCTCGCGCCATACAGCCGGTCGAGCATTTCGTCGGATGCGCCGGCCAGCCAGAACAGGCGCCGGTCCCGCTCCGCATGGGTGCGCAGCTGCTGGGCCACGGCATCGACCATCCACCCCAGCTTGCCCACCACGACCAGGTTGACATCCGTGCCTTGCCGCCACAGCAGGTCGAAGGCGGCCAGCGCCTGGGCGTGGCCCTTGCGCGGCTCCAGCGTGCCCACCATCAGCACGGTGGGGCGGGCGGCCACGGCCGCCAGCACCTGGTCCGCGTGCGCGGGCAGGCCGGTGCTGGGAGCGCTGGCGCCGAGGTCGGCGCCCAGGTGAAAATAGCCGAGCGGCAGCGGCGTGGTGCGACGCGGCGGGCGGGCCGCCAGCCAGTGGTGCAGTTCGTCGGCCACGGCGCGCGAGATGCAGGCCAGACCGTCCGACACGGCTGCGACGGTGTCGAGGTAGGCGGCGAAATACGTGCTGGCGCCCACCGGGAACAGGTCGGGGCGCATGACCGGCAGCAGGTCGTACACGACAAAGTGGACCTGCACGCCGCGCCGGCGCATCGCCTGCAGCACGGCGTGGTTTTGCTCGGTGCCGGTCGTGAACAGGTCGAGCCCCAGGAACAGGTCGCCGGCGCGGGCGTCCACCGGGGCGTCTTCCAGCGGATCGAACGGATCGTCCTGCGCTGTGGCATCGGCTTCCGGTGCGGGATCGCGCGCGGGCAGCACCAGTCCCAGCAGCCTGAAGGTGGCGGTGCGGGCGTAGCGGTAGGGGCGGCCGTTGCCGTCGCTGTACACGGGCTCCACGCGCATGCCGGGCGGCGGCGCCTCGATCAGCCCCAGCAGCACGCTGCGCACCACGCGCTGGATGCCGGTCTTGAGGTCGGCCTGCACCAGCGCCGAGATATCGACCAGCAACTGGCGCGGCGCGGCCGGCAGCCGGTTGGCAACGATGGCGGCGGCCGTCTCCATCAAGGCGCCGGCCGGCGCCGGCAGGTGCTGCTGCAACCGGCGCAGCGCCTGCTGCAGGCCGGCGTAATGGCTGGCGGGACTGGCGGCAGCGATCGCTTCGATGGCGTCGCGCATGCGCGGCCCTGCCTGCGCCGGCGCGTGACGGGCGGCCATCCACGTGCGCGCGCGGGTGGCCAGCGCTGCCCGGTCGGGGCCGGCAGCGTCGCCATGCAGCCGGGCGAGGGCGGCGCCCAGCGCATCGGCGTCGCAGCCGTCGTCCAGCATGACCACCACGTCGGG
>JBEVMD010000100.1:0-8293 GCA_040508835.1 Duganella sp.
CGGTTCCTGAAAGATTTGGCTGCATCGATGGGGCCAGGCGAGCCCATCCACGCACTGTTGTACGCTGTGGCCATCGTGTTCTTCTGTTTCTTCTATACCGCGCTGGTGTTCAACAGCAAGGAAACAGCGGACAACTTGAAGAAGAGCGGGGCCTTTGTGCCAGGGATTCGTCCCGGTGAGCAGACTGCCCGCTACATCGACAAGATCCTGACACGACTGACACTAGCTGGCGCCATTTACATCACTTTGGTGTGCTTGTTGCCGGAATTCATGGTCGCTGAGTGGAAAGTACCTTTCTATTTTGGCGGTACTTCTCTGTTGATTATTGTGGTTGTTACCATGGATTTCATGGCGCAAGTACAAAACTACGTGATGTCGCAGCAATATGAATCGCTGCTGCGCAAAGCAAACTTCAAGGGCGGAATTCCGACGCGATAAGCGCGGTAACTATACCGAATGGCAAAAGACGACGTCATACAGATGCAAGGCGAGATTCTTGAGAATCTCCCAAATGCAACATTTCGAGTGAAACTGGAAAACGGACACGTGGTGCTCGGACATATTTCGGGTAAAATGCGGATGAACTATATCCGCATTCTCCCTGGCGACAAGGTGACGGTAGAGCTGACGCCTTACGACCTGTCCCGTGCCCGCATCGTGTTCCGGACCAAGTAAATTTAATCGAACCTTTTAGAAGAGAGTTCATAATGAAAGTTAACGCCTCAGTCAAGCGGATCTGCCGCAACTGCAAGATCATCAAGCGCAAGGGCGTTGTTCGCGTAATCTGCGTCGAACCACGTCACAAGCAGCGTCAAGGTTAATAACCGTTATTTATCGAGGAATAACGAATGGCACGTATTGCAGGGGTTAATATCCCAAATCATCAGCACACCGTTATCGGCCTGACGGCCATCTACGGTGTTGGCCGCCCGCGCGCAAAGTTCATCTGCGCAGCGACGGGTATTGCGACCGACAAAAAGGTCAAAGACCTGGACGACAGCGAACTGGAAAAACTGCGCGATGAAGTAGCAAAATTCATCGTCGAGGGTGATCTGCGTCGCGAACTGTCCATGAACATCAAGCGTTTGATGGATCTGGGTTGCTACCGCGGTATGCGTCACCGTAAGGGCCTGCCGGTCCGCGGTCAGCGTACCCGCACCAATGCACGTACCCGCAAGGGCCCGCGCAAAGCCGCTCAATCGCTCAAGAAATAATCTAGGGAAATCACATGGCTAAGCAACAAAGCAGCGCAGCAGCAGCCCGCGTGCGCAAGAAGGTCAAGAAGAACGTTGCAGAAGGTATCGCACACGTTCACGCTTCCTTCAACAACACCATCATCACCATTACCGACCGTCAGGGCAATGCTCTGTCGTGGGCTACCTCCGGTGGCGCTGGCTTCAAGGGTTCGCGTAAATCGACCCCGTTCGCAGCGCAGGTTGCGGCCGAAGCAGCAGGTAAAGTGGCAGTGGAATGCGGCGTGAAGAACCTGGAAGTGCGCATCAAGGGCCCAGGTCCTGGTCGTGAATCCGCAGTGCGCGCACTGAACAACCTGGGCATCAAGATCACCGAGATCCAGGACGTTACCCCAGTGCCACACAACGGCTGCCGTCCTCCAAAGCGTCGTCGTATCTAAGGAATCTCGGAAAACCTACTGCGCGATCCGCTATCGCCTCTCCGTTGCTCAGCGTACGTCAAGTACGCTTGCGCTACTCGAGACGATAGCGAACCGCTCGCTACGGTTTTGCGAGTTCCTTGCAGCTAGTATATAGCTGTAAAAAATCGCTGGAGCAGGTGACCGGAAACGGTTATACTGCCCGGCTATTGTCGTCTGTCATGTCGCAAGACTGGCAGACTTTAGCCACGTCTGGCCCCTCGCGGCACGGACTAGCGCCTAACCAGGCAGCCCTTTCGCTGCGTGGCTGGGGCGTCATTATTTAAAACAAAGGAAGCATCGTGGCACGTTATATCGGACCAAAAGCAAAACTCTCCCGCCGTGAAGGTACTGACCTGTTCCTGAAGAGCGCACGCCGCTCGCTGGACAGCAAGTGCAAACTGGACGTCAAGCCAGGCCAGCACGGTGTCAAGTCGGGTGCCCGCACCTCGGACTACGGCAACCAACTGCGCGAAAAGCAAAAAGTCAAACGCATGTACGGCGTGCTGGAACGTCAGTTCCGTCGCTACTTCGCTGAAGCTGACCGTCGCAAAGGCAACACCGGCGAAACCCTGCTGAAGCTGCTGGAAACCCGCCTGGACAACGTTGCATACCGCATGGGCTTCGGCTCGACCCGCGCTGAAGCGCGTCAGCTGGTATCGCACAAAGCGTTCACCGTGAACGGCCAAGTGGTCAACATCGCTTCGTACGCAGTGAAAATCGGCGACGTCATCGCTGTTCGTGAAAAATCGAAAAAGCAAGTCCGTATCGTTGAAGCGCTGTCGCTGGCTGAACAAGTCGGCATGCCTTCGTGGGTGTCGGTCGATGCCAAGAAAATGGAAGGTACGTTCAAGTCCCTGCCAGAGCGTAACGAAATCGCTAACGACGTCAACGAATCGCTGATCGTCGAGCTGTACTCGCGTTAATTGACGACGTAAGTCGTCACCCCCGCGCAGGCGGGGGGCCAATTTCCGCGTTTCCGCCCGCTTATTTGCTAAGCGGGCTTTTTTACTAATGCCATCAGCCTTATCGGCCTAACGCGCCGAGGGTATTGAAAAGGACATGTACATGCAAAACAGTTTGTTGAAGCCACGTATTATCGATGTAGAGGCGCTGGGCGCCGGCCACGCGAAAGTCGTGATGGAGCCGTTCGAACGCGGCTATGGCCATACGTTGGGTAATGCGCTGCGTCGCGTGCTGCTGTCGTCGATGGTGGGCTACGCGCCGACCGAAGTGACGATCGCCGGCGTTGTGCACGAATACTCGTCGCTCGACGGCGTACAGGAAGACGTTGTAGACATGTTGCTGAACCTGAAGGGTGTCGTCTTCAAGGTCCACAACCGTGACTCCGTGACCCTGACCCTGAAAAAAGAGGGCGAAGGCGCCGTCCTGGCTTCGGACATCGATCTGCCACACGACGTGGAACTGATCAACCCGGACCACGTGATTGCCCACCTGACCGCCGGCGGCAAGCTGGACATGCAGATCAAGGTCGAAAAAGGCCGTGGCTACGTTCCTGGCAACGTGCGTCGTCTGTCGGAAGACACCAACAAGACCATCGGCCGCATCATTCTCGATGCATCGTTCTCGCCAGTGCGCCGCGTATCGTACTTCGTCGAGTCCGCTCGCGTCGAACAGCGTACCGACCTGGACAAGCTGATCATCAACATCGAAACCAACGGCGTGATTTCGCCGGAAGAAGCGATCCGTCAATCGGCCCGCGTGCTGGTCGATCAACTGAACGTGTTCGCTGCCCTGGAAGGCACCGAAGCTGCTGCCGAAGCGCCTTCGCGCGCACCGCTGGTCGATCCGATCCTGCTGCGTCCAGTGGACGATCTGGAACTGACCGTGCGTTCGGCCAACTGCCTGAAAGCAGAAAACATCTACTACATTGGCGACCTGATCCAGCGTTCGGAAAACGAACTGCTGAAAACGCCAAACCTGGGCCGCAAGTCGCTCAACGAGATCAAGGAAGTTCTTGCCTCGCGCGGCCTGACCCTGGGCATGAAGCTGGAAAACTGGCCGCCTGCTGGTCTGGAGAAGTAATATGTCACGCCCGCCTCGGCGGGTATGACGGTTTCACCGCCGCGGGCGTGTTGTTCGCGGCGTTAATCACTTGAACCGGTCCGCGCTACCGCCTTCGCGGCAGCGATCGAAGAACTCGGATTTAAACACCTGAAAGGAAGTACCATGCGTCACCGTCACGGCCTCCGTAAGCTCAATCGTACCTCGTCCCACCGTCTGGCAATGCTGCGCAACATGACCGTTTCCCTGCTGCGTCATGAAGCCATCAAAACCACCCTGCCAAAAGCGAAGGAACTGCGCCGCGTTGTCGAGCCTATCCTGACCCTGGGCAAAGTAGACACCCTGGCCAACAAGCGTCTGGCGTTTGCTCGTCTGCGCGACCGCGAAATCGTTGGCAAACTGTTCTCGGAACTGGGCCCACGTTACGCTACCCGCAACGGCGGCTACCTGCGCATCCTGAAAATGGGTTTCCGTGTTGGCGACAACGCTCCTATGGCTTACGTGGAGCTGCTTGACCGTCCAGAAGCAACCGACATCGACGCCGCACCAACCGCAGAAGAGTGATCTTCCGCAGTTGTCAGTAGCGCTAAAAAGCCAGGCTCCGCCTGGCTTTTTTTATGGGATTTTGTCACCCGCGCACCCAGGCTGGGGTCAGGCTTGCTTCGCGGCGCAACGATGCTCGGGGTTTATTTCAGGCGCCGGTCGCCGGCCGCCTTGAATTCCGAACCGGCGTTCCAGGTGGGCGTGGCGCCCTGGGCGATGTCGAGGCCCACCTGGAACAGCAGGCCGATGTCCTGCACGCCGCCGCTGAAGTCCCAGTCGGTGCGCACGTCGTCGGTCACCTGGTGATAATCGTTGCCAAAATAATGGTCGACCACCTGGGCCGCGTAGCCGGGCGGTTTGTCGAGGTAGCCGCTGCGCGCCTTGGTGTACAGCACCGGCACGCCCACCCGGGCGAATTCCAGCTGGTCGGCGCGGTAGAAGCTGCCCAGCTCCGGGCGGCTGTCGTTTTCCATTTTTCTGCCCTGGGCTTGCGCATATTTGGCGAGCAGGCCGTCGATGCTCGAGTGGCCCGACGTGACATTCTCGATCTGCGCCGTCTTGCCCCAGGCGTTGATGCCGTCGATGTTGATGTTGGCAACCGTTGTCTTGAGCGGGTACAGCGGATGGCTGGCGTAGTACTTGGCGCCCAGCAGGCCCCGTTCCTCGCCCGTGGTGGCCAGGAACAGGATCGAGCGCTTGGGCGGCACCGGCAGGGCTTGATACGCCTTAGCCAGCGCCAGCAAGGCTGCCGTGCCGGACGCGTTGTCCAGCGCACCGTGGTAGATCTGGCGCGTGCGCTCGCCCGGCAGACGTTCGTCGATGCCCAGGTGGTCCCAGTGGGCGCTGTAGACGACTAACTCATGCTTGAGCTTGGGGTCGCTGCCTTCGATCAGCGCCACCACGTTGTGGGAGTCGATCATGCGCGACGTGTTGTCCACCTTGAAGCTGGCCGTGCCGTTCAGGCTGACCGGGCGGAAGTCCCTGGTCAGCGCCTGCTGTTTCAGCCTGTCGAAATCCTGGCCTGCGGCCGCCAGCATGGCCTTGGCCTGGTCGAGCTGGATCCAGCCCGGCACTGCCGGCGCGTCCGGATCGTCGCCGCCCTTGGCCTGGACCAGGCTGAACTGCTCGGCATTGCCGCCGCTGCGCACCACGTCCCACGGATACGCGGCCGGCCTGGTTTCGTGGATAATGATGGCCGCTTTCGCGCCCAGCCTGGCGGCGATCTCGTACTTGTAGGTCCAGCGGCCGTAATAGGTCATGGCCTTGCCCTTGAACAGCGACGGGTCGAGCTGGCCGGGGTTGGCTGGATCGGGCACGGCCGGGTCGTTGATCAGCATGAGCAAGGTCTTGCCGCGCACGTCCACGCCCTTGTAGTCGTCCCAGCCATATTCCGGCGCCTGCACGCCGTAGCCGACAAACACGAGGTCCGACCGGTCCACGCTGATGCGGTCGGGCTGGCTGGTCGAGTGGGCCACGAACTGCTCGGGGAAGCCGAGCGTCACCGTCTTGCCGGCGATGGTGTAGCTGAACGAGGGCGTGGGCGTCATGCCGCGCAGCGGCACGGCCTGCACCCAGCTGCCGTCGGGGTTGCCCGGTTTGAGGCCCAGTTGCTTGAATTGCTGCGTCAGGTAGGCAACGGTCCTGGTTTCACCGGCCGAGCCCGGTGCGCGGCCTTCGAAATCGTCCGACGCCAGCACCTTGATGTGACGGACCAGGTCGTCGGCGGAAATGGTCGATAACGCTGCAGCGGGCGCCTGGGCCAGTGCAGGGCCCGTGCCCAGCGCAACGGCAAGCGTGGACAACAGCAGGGGACGAAATGGTGACATCGTGCAAACTCCATGGCCGGGAAAAGCCGAGTGTGGCATAAAAAGCCAGCGTTGTGCCCGCCTTAGCCTTCGGGCGTGAAAGACACGCTCGGTGTACTATGCTGCTGCCCCGACGATTTCTGCTTTGAGAGAAACTTTTCATGTCCCGTTTTGTCCGATTTTTCGCTACCTTGCTGCCGCTGGTCGCCTTGTTGCTGACCGGTCCCGCCCGCGCCCAGGATTTCCTCGAGCCCGACAAGGCGTTCCGTTTTTCCGCCACCATGGTCGACGGCCACACCATCGCCGTCAGTTTCCAGATCGCCGACGGCTACTATATGTACCGCGAGCAGTTCAAGTTCGCCGCCACCGGCGCCAAGATCGGCGCCCCCGCCATCCCGCCCGGCAAGGTGCACTTCGACCCGACGTTTGAAAAAGATGTCGAGACGTATCGCAAGAGCGTGACCATCACCATCCCGGTGGATGTGAACGGCGCGTTCACGCTGCAGGCGTCGGGCCAGGGCTGTTCGGAAAAAGGGCTGTGCTATTCGCCGCAGGAGTACACCGCGCAGCTGACGGGCAGCGGTTCGGTGCCCTTGCCGGCGGCTGCCGGCAAGGCCGCTGCAACTGCTGCAACCGCCACTACGCCAGCGGCGGCGGCCGACGCGAAATCTGCCGCCGCGCCCGCGATCGGCGAAGGCAAGCCCGCTGCCGTCAGCCCCGGCGTCACCCTCTACACCATCGCACCGCCCACTGCGGCCGACATCGTGCCGCCGCCCGCTCCTGCGCCGGCGCCCGCCGCGGCCGCGCCTGCCGCCAGCGACAGCGGCCGCCTGGAAGCGGCCCTCAAGACCGGCAGCCTGCTGACCATCCTGCCGCTGTTCGCGCTGCTGGGACTGGGCCTGTCGTTTACCCCATGCGTGCTGCCCATGGTGCCGATCCTGTCGTCGATCATCGTGGGCGAGGGCGACCGCAGCAACCGCAAGCGCGCCTTGCTGTTGTCGGTGACGTATGCGCTGGGCATGGCCATCGTCTATACCGCGCTGGGCGTGGCGGCCGGCCTGGCCGGCGAGGGCTTGTCGGCCGCGCTGCAAAATCCTTGGGTACTGGGCAGCTTCGGCGTGCTGATGGTACTGCTGTCGCTGTCGATGTTCGGCGTGTACGAGTTGCAAGTGCCGGCCGCGCTGCAATCGAAACTCAGTTCCGTATCGAACCGCCAGTCGTCGGGCAAGCTGGCCGGCGTGTTCGTGATGGGCGCGATTTCCGCCTTGATCGTCGGCCCGTGCGTGGCGGCGCCGCTGGCCGCGGCCCTGGTCTACATCAGCCAGACGCGCGACGTCTTCATTGGCGGCGCCGCGCTGTTTGCCATGGCCGTGGGCATGAGCGTGCCGCTGATCCTGGTGGGCGCGTCGGCCGGCGCCTTGCTGCCCAAGGCCGGGCGCTGGATGGATGCCGTCAAGCGCTTCTTTGGCGTGCTGATGCTGGCGATGGCCCTGTGGCTGGTGTCGCCCGTGCTGCCGCCCGTGGTGCAGATGCTGGGCTGGGCCGCGCTGCTGGCCGGCTACGGCATGTACCTGCTGCTCAATAGCGGCAAGTGGCCGGGCAAGGCGCTCGGCGTGGTGGCCGTGGCGCTGGGATTGCTGGAACTGGGCGGCATGGTGACGGGCGGGCGCGACCCGCTGGCGCCGCTGGCGCACGTGACTGGTTCGCAAGATAAACATTTGACGTTCCAGCGCATCAAGACCGTCGCGCAGCTCGACGCGCTGCTGGCGCACACGGGCGGCAAGACCGTGATGCTCGATTTTTATGCCGACTGGTGCGTGTCATGCAAGGAAATGGAAAAGCTGACGTTTATCGATCCGCAAGTGCAGGCCAAGCTGGCCCATACCCTGCTGCTGCAGGTCGATGTGACAGCTAACGATGCGGACGACAAGGCCATGCTGAAACGGTTCGGTCTGTTCGGTCCGCCGGGAATTATTTTCTTCGATGCGCAGGGCAGCGAGATTGCCGGCTCGCGCGTGATCGGGTATCAGAATGCGGGCAAGTTCTTGCAGTCGCTGGAGCGGTTGAAATAAGCTTGTCGCGCCGGCAGACATGGGATTCCCGCGCAGGCGGGAATCGAGTCTGCTCGCTTAACCGCGCTGCATGCGGTGGCCGCGGTCACCACCGTGGTGGAAACCACCGAAACCACGGCGGCCACGCTTGTCGAACTCCGCCTTTTGCTCCGGCGTCAGCTGCTCGTAAAACGCGGTCAGCGCCGGCAGTTGCTGTT
>JBEVMD010000127.1:0-19210 GCA_040508835.1 Duganella sp.
ACCACCACCAACCCGTAGGCCCCCCCCCCGACCACCCGCCCCGCGGGGGACCGGTCCCTCAACCCCCCCCCCCCCCGGCCGGCGCCGGCCGCCGGCATCACTTCCAGCACCACCGTGTAGCCCACCGCGATCACCAGCGCGTGCGGCGCGACGATGCGGAACGCCTCGATCAGGCCCCGTCCCAGCCGGCGCAGCGGCGACGGGTGGAACGTGAGCGACTCCGGATAGCCGCTGGTCTGCTCGCGTGCGGGCAGGTTGAGCGGGGGAGACCCAAGCCACGTGTCGCCCGTGTGCATGTGGGCGTTGCCGGGCGCGCGCGAGTGCACGCCGATCAGCACCTGCTCGGGCAGCACGGTGCCGTCCGGGATGTAGGCGCCGTTGCCGACGAAGCTGCGGTTGGAGATGACGGTGGGCTGCATGGTCATCCAGCCGCCGTCGATTTCCTCGTCGCCCAGCATCACGGCGTCCGCAATAAAGGTCTCGTCGCCCAGGGTGAGCATGTCGGGCACCACGCCCAGCGCGGTGGAGATTTCCGCATCCTTGCCCACCTTGGCGCCCAGCAGGCGATACCAGTACGGCGCAAACACGGTGGCGTAAATGCCGTGCAGGACGTTCAGGCTCGATTCCTGGATCTGGCTCACCAGCCACTTGGCGCAGTAGGTGTTGCTGTGCACTGCCGAGCGGCCCGGTTTCAGGCGCGGCAGCACGGTCCAGCGGATGCCGGCCGACAGCAGCGCCGTCAGCACGATCAGCACCGCGCTGGCGGGGAAGGCCAGCACGAAGTAGCGCACCAGGCGGATGCCCATGGTTTCGCCCTGCAGCCACGGCATCCAGCCCGCCTCGTCGAACCAGTCGATCAGCACGAAGCTGGGGAAGACCGGCATGAAGAACAGCGTGACGATGAGCAGGATGCCGAACACGAAGAACGCGCCTTCCGCCAGGCTGCGCGCGCTCGACACCACGGGGCGCGGCGGCAGGCGCGCGGGATCGAATGCACCGGCATCGCGCGCGGGGGACCCGGACCAGATGCGCCCGGCCGGCACGCGGGCGCCGTCGCCCAGCGCCGACTGGCCTTCCAGGTGACCCTGCGCCCCGACGCGGGTGTTGCCCTCCATGACCGCGAAGGAGCTGACGCAGGCGTCGCGTTCGAGCGTGATGGGGCCCAGTTTGAGCATGCCGCGCTCCACGCGGGCATTTTCGAAATTGACGGCGTTGCCGATGCTGACGTTGTCGCCGATGGTGAGCAGGTCGGGCGCGCGCAGCGTCATGGAGCCGATGATTACGTCCTTGCCGATCTTCGCGCCGAGCGCGCGCAGCCACCAGTTGTTGAGCGAGGAGCCGCTGAGCAGGTAGGCGGGCGCCGATTCCACCAGCCGGTCGGCCAGCCACCAGCGGTAATACGTCAGGCTCCACAGCGGATAGTCGCCCGGCTGGAGCCGGCCGGCGATCAGCCATTTGCCGGCAATGGCGATGGCAAATTCCAGCACCGTGGCGATCAGGAACACGCCCACCGAGGCGGCAATCGCGCGCCGCACCGAGTCGCCGGGGTCGCCCGTGAAGAAATGATAGGTGAAGAAGGGCGCCAGCCACTGCGCCATGCGCAGGGCCACCAGCACCGGCATGGCGGCCGCCTGCGCCAGTCCGCACGTCCAGCGTTTGAGCGCGGACGGCGGTGTCCATGGCTGCTCGTCCCTGGCCGCGCCGGCGTCGTTGGCGCCGTCGGCCAGCGCCTGGGCGATTCTGCCCACTTGCCGCTGCTGATAGATGTCGCGCACCGTCATGTGGGCGTAGCGCGGGTCCGCGCGCAGGCTGGACGCCAGCCGCGCGGCAAAGAACGAGTGGCCGCCCAGGTCCGTGAAGAAGTCGGCGTGGCGCAGGATCGGCTGGCCGGGGAACAGTGCGGCCAGCGCGGCAAACAGCGCTGTTTCGGCCGGGGTTTCGGGCAGGTCCGACTCGGCCGCGCTGCCCGCCGGCGGAGCACCCAGCGGCAGCGCCTTCAACGCCTTGCGGTCGATCTTGCCGGAGGTCAGGCGCGGCATGGCCGCCAGCAGTTCGTAGCGGCCGGGCACCATGTACGGCGGCAGTCTGGCGGCCAGCGCCAGGCGCAGCGCCCTGGCCTCGAGCGTCGCGCCCGTTTCCGGCACCAGGTAGGCCACCAGCTGGTCGATGCCGTCGTCCTTGCGCAGCAGGACCGCCACCGTGCCCACGCCCGGCTGCTCGGCCAGCAGCGCCTCGATCTCGCCCAGCTCCACGCGGAAGCCGCGGATCTTGACCTGGTCGTCGGCGCGGCCCAGGCACGTCACTTCACCGTCCTCGCCGATGCGCGCCAGGTCGCCCGTGCGGTACAGCCGCGCGTCGTGCCGGCCGCTGGCCCATGGGTTGACCAGGAATTTTTCGGCCGTCAGGTCGGGGCGGCCCAGGTAGCCGGCGGCCAGGCCCGGACCGGTGATGCACAATTCGCCGACCTCGCCCGCCGGCAGCAGGCGCAGGCTGGCCGGATCGACGTGCGCATCCTCGATCACGGCAACGACCATCAAACCGTAGTTGGGCAGCGGCGTGCCGATGGTGACGGGGCGGCCCGGCAGCAGGCGCGCCAGGCTGGCCGACACCGTCGCCTCGGTAGGACCGTAGGTGTTGAACATCTGGCGGCCGGGCCGCGACCAGCGCTCCACCAGCGCTTCGGGACACGCCTCGCCGCCCAGGTTGATCAGCCGCAGCGACGGCACGTCCTGGTTGAACAGCGACAGCAGGGTAGGCACCGCGTGCAGCACAGTGATGCCGTTTTCCGCCAGCGCGCGCGGCAGGGCTTCGGGGTCGCCGCTGCTGTCCTTGGGGCCGAGCCACAGCGTGGCGCCGGCCAGGTACGCAATCCAGATCTCTTCGAACGACATGTCGAAGGCCACCGAAAAGCCCTGGTACACCTTGTCGGCGGCCGTCACCTGCAGCACCGCGTTTTCGCTGCGCAGGAAGTGGCAGATGCTGCGCTGGGTGATCAGGATGCCTTTGGGCTTGCCGGTCGATCCCGACGTGTAGATCACGTAGGCGGGAGCGTCGGGCGAGACGGCTGCGCGGCGCGCCAGCAGCTCGCCCTCCGCCGGGGCGGCCAGCAGCGCTTCCACGGTCCATGCGGGGCGGCCGATGGCGGCCAGGCGCGGCGCAAAGGCTGCCGTCGTGACCACGCCCACGCCGCTGGCGTCGTCCAGGCATACCTGCAGCCGCTCGACCGGCGTGTCTTCGTCGACCGGCAGCCAGGCCGCGCCGGCCTTGGCGATGCCCGCCTGCGCCACCAGCAGCGCGATCCCGCGCGGCATCCACAGCCCCACCATCTGGCCGGGACCCACGCCGGCGGCAATCAGGCGCGCGGCCACCAGGTCGGCCTGCTCGTTCAGCTGGCGGTAGGTGAGGGTGCGCGGGCCGGCAATCAGCGCCGGCTGGTCCGGCGCGCGGGCGGCGGTGGCCTCCAGCAGGTCGGCCAGGATTTCGTCGCGCAGCAGCGCGTCGTCTTGCAATCCGAAAAGTATGTCGGGATACGTTTGCGTCATGCGCAGTGTTGCTGGCTGGGTCATTCTGGACGTTTGGCTGAAACTGAGACTAGGGAGCGGCCATTGTACGTTACGCCCACCGCGCTTTCGAGCAACCTATCCCAGCGGTAAGGGAAAAAATGCAACTTCAGCTGCCAGCCCTTACAATGGAATCCAGAGCTTTCTATAAAGGAGTCGTATGTCGCAACACAGCCCCTCCAACCGACCCTCCGCCCGCCCGTTCATCGCCCCGGTGCAGTTCGACGATCCCGACGCCGCCTACCAGCAGGTGCTGGCGATCTACGAAGCCAATGTGGCCCACCTGCGCGACGCCATGAAACGCTTCGTGGCCGGCGAGGACGTGGGCGAACACGTGCGCGCCTGCTACCCGTTCGTGCGGGTCCATACCGATACCGTGGCCCGCGCCGATTCGCGCCTGGCGTTCGGGTTCGTCGCCGGCCCCGGCACCTACGAAACCACGCTCACGCGGCCCGACCTGTTCCGGCGTTACTACACCCAGCAGTTCAAGCTGCTGCTGAAAAACCATGGCCATCGCCAGCAGGTGCGCATCGAGGTCGGGACCAGCGCGCAGCCGATCCCGATCCATTTCTCGTTTGCCGAGCACGAACACATCGAAGGCAGCATGACCACCGAACGGCGCCTGCTGATGCGCGACGTGTTCGACCTGCCCAACCTGGCCGCCATGGACGACGGCATCGCCAACGGCACCCACGAGCCGCCGCCGGGCGAATCGCAGCCGCTGGCGCTGTTCACGGCGCCGCGCGTCGATTATTCGCTGCAACGCCTGCGCCACTACACGGGCACGTCGTGCGAACACTTCCAGAAGTTCGTGCTGTTTACCAATTACCAGTTTTATATCGACGAGTTCATCAAGCTGGGCCACGAGCTGATGCGCCAGTCGTCGGACGATGTGGACGGCGGCTACATTGCGTTTGTCGAACCGGGCAACCTGGTCACGCGCCGGGTGGGCCAGGCCGTGGAGCCGGGCGACGCGTACGGCACCCAGCCGCCGCGCCTGCCGCAGATGCCCGGCTACCACCTGATCCGCGCCGACGGCTCCGGCATTTCGATGGTCAATATCGGCGTCGGACCGGCCAACGCCAAGACCATCACCGACCACATTGCCGTGCTGCGACCGCACTGCTGGCTGATGCTGGGCCACTGCGCGGGCCTGCGCAATACCCAGGAACTGGGCGACTACGTGCTGGCGCACGGCTATGTGCGCGAAGATCACGTGCTCGACGAAGACCTGCCGCTGTGGGTGCCGATCCCGCCGCTGGCCGAGGTGCAGGTGGCCATCGAGGCGGCCGTGGCCGAAGTCACGCAGCTGACCGGCCACGACCTGAAACGCGTGATGCGCACCGGCACCGTGGCCAGCACCGACAACCGCAACTGGGAGCTGCTGCCGCAGCGCACGCCCGAGCGGCGTTTCAGCCAGAGCCGGGCGATCGCGCTCGACATGGAAAGCGCCACCATCGCCGCCAACGGCTTCCGGTTCCGGGTTCCGTACGGGACATTGTTGTGTGTGAGCGACAAGCCCATGCATGGCGAGATCAAGTTGCCCGGCATGGCTAACCAGTTCTACCGCGACCGCGTCGACCAACACTTACGGATCGGCATCAAGGCGCTGGAAATGCTGCGCGAACTGGGCGTGGACAAGCTTCACAGCCGCAAGTTACGCAGTTTTACGGAAGTCGCCTTCCAATAAGCCGGCTGCTCCGTCACCCAAACCCGCCGCTGGCGGGTTTTTTATTGGCCATTTGCCGCGTCTTGATATCTTTTTTGATATCGAAAAGCGCAAAAAAATGATTGGTTTGTTTTTCCGCTCACAAATAAGATCGAATCAACGGCCGACACAGGCTGGGGTAGGGCTTTAAAAACAACATCATTGGAGACACATGAACCATCCTGCATTCGGGACCAGCCGGTCCCAGGCGAAGCATCGCCTCGTCCTCAAATCCAGTGTGGCGGTCCTGGCGGCAGCCGGCCTGCTCAGCGCCTTCCCCGTCCTGGCCCAGGAAACTGCCCCTGCATCGGCAGCACCGGCTGACGGCAACACCGCCGTGGTCACCGTCACCGGCGTGCGCCGCGCGGCGGAAACGGCGCAAAAGCTCAAGCAGGACAGCGACAACGTCATCGACTCCATCGTGGCCGACGATATCGGCAAATTCCCCGACACGAACGTGGCGCAGACGCTGGCCCGCGTGAGCGGCATCCAGGTGCGCCGCGACGCCGGCGAAGCCAACACGGTGCTGATCCGCGGCCTGCCCGGCATCGCCACGCTGCTCAACGGCCGCGAGGTGTTCAGCACCGTCGGCCGTTACATCCAGCTGGCCGATATTCCGTCCACCATGCTGCAGCGCGTGGACGTGTACAAGTCGCAGAGCGCGGACCTGCTGGAAGGCGGCGTGGCTGGCGTGATCGACGTGCGCACCAACCGTCCGTTCGACTTCAAGGGCTTTACGGCCAGCGCCCAGGTGGGCGCCAAGAACAAGGACAAGGCCAAGGCCACCGACCCGGAATTGTCGGGCATGATCTCGAACCGCTGGCATACCGGCATCGGCGAGATGGGCGCGCTGCTCGGCGTGTCGTCGGTGAAGGACCGCTTCCACGAGGAGCGCGTGTTCCAGACCTTCCCGATCGATAAAAGCTCTGCCGCCCCCGACCTGACGGGCCCCGACCTGGTGGGTTTGCAGAACGTGCACGGCGAGCGCAAACGCCAGGCCGCCAACTACGCGCTGCAGTGGAAGCCCAATGCGGACCTGGAAGTGTACGCGGAAGGCCTGTACACCAAGTACAAGAACGACGACCAGACCGACTTCTTCGTGGGCCTGCCGTGGGCCACGGCGGCCGACCAGATCGCGGTGACCAAGATCCCGGGCACCAACCAGACCGAGACCATCAACTCGACCAACAGCTACACCATCCTGTCCACGCAGGCGCGGGCATCCGAAAACACCACGTGGCAAAGCGCCATCGGCGCCAAGTGGCGCGTGACGCCAGGCCTGCGCGCGAGCGCCGAAATGGCCCGCACCGTCAGCAAGTATGACTGGGTCAACCCGATTCTCGATACCAGCACCACCGCCGATACCGCATACATCAAGACCAATGCGGGCAAGAGCGCCTACGCGCAGTACACGGGATCGGGCCTGACCGACCCCACCAAGATCGTGCTGTCGCAGTTCTTCGACCGCTATGGCTACGATCGCGGCAATTCCACCGACTGGCGCGCGGACGCCACCTGGACCCCGGAGAGCGACGGCGTGTTCAAGGACGTGAGCTTCGGCGCGCGTTACAACGAGCGTGACGCCAGCTCGATCAAGTCCATTGAAGGCAGCGTGCCGGCCATCGCGGGCGTGACCATGGCCAGCATTCCCGGCCTGTCGTGCACCACGCCGTCGATGTCGGAAAACTATGGCACCGCGGGCTGGGCGACGCCGTGCGCCAGCTACCTGGTCAACAATACGTCCGCGATCCGCGCCGCCGCCACCGGTTCGTCGGCAGCGCGCGCCATCGATCCGGCCTCGTTCTTCAAAAACACCGAAAAGAACTACGCGGCGTACGTGAAAACGCGCGTGGGCTTCGACCTGGGCCAGTATCCGGTCGAAGGCGTGGTGGGTGTGCGGGTCACGAAAACCGATTCGACCATCGACGCCAACAACAACGTGGCCACCGACACCGGCAACGTCTACGTGCCGACGACAACCGACACGTCCAACACCGAAGTGCTGCCGAGCGCGAACTTCAAGCTGTCGATCCGCAAGGACCTGCTGGCGCGCTTCTCGTACAGCAAAACCATGACGCGCCCCGACTTCGCGCAGCTCAATCCCGCCACTGCCTACATCAAGCCCAATGGCACCACCAACGTGGCCACGGCGTCGGGCGGCAACCCGGACCTGAAACCGTTCACGGCGCAGAACTTCGACACGTCGCTGGAATGGTATTTCGCGCCCACCGGTTCGGTGAGCGGCACCGTGTTCCGCCATAACTTCGACGGCTACATCGTCAACAAGGTGGTGTCGGAGACCTACGAGGGCATCCCGTACAACACCACGCGGCCGTTCAACTCGGACAAGGGCCACCTGCAGGGCGTGGAGCTGGCGTACCAGCAGTTCTACGACGGCCTGCCTGGCTGGTTGAGCGGCTTCGGCCTGCAGGCGAACGTCACGTATTCGGAAGGCAGCGTCAATTCGCCGACCAATCCGGCGTTGTCGGGCAAACCGTTCGCCGGCCTGTCGCGACTGTCGTACAACATCGTGGGCCTGTACGAAAAGGACGCGTGGTCGGGCCGCCTGGCCTACAACTGGCGCTCGAAGTTCGTGCAGCTGTATGCCGATACGCCCGATGCGGCCAACCTGCCCGGCAAGGACCTGATCGCGGCAGCCATGTCGTCGCTGGACGGTTCGCTCAGCTACAAGCTGACCAGGCAGGTGACCGTCAACCTGACCGGCACCAATCTGCTCAACTTCAAGTACCGCGACTACTGGGATAACGAGAACACCTTCCCGCGCGATACCCGCCGCTACGATCGCACCGTCGGGCTGTCGATGAACTGGAAGTATTAAGCATTTTCGCAGTGTTGTCAGCCATCCCGCCGCGTGCGGGATGGCTGCATTTATAAGAGGTAGCTAGCAGATGTCGAATCAAAAATTATCGCTGTTGGAAAAAGTGGGTTTCGGCGCCGGCGACATGGCGCTGAACGTGGTGATCTCGTCGATGATGTTGATTATCACGTTCTTCTACACCGACATCTATGGCCTGAAAACCTCGGACCTGGCCTTGCTGTTCCTGGTCGTGAAGGTGGCGGGCGCCATCGGCGACTTGATCGTCGGTCAGCTGACGGACCGCTACACCAGCCTGCGCATGGGCCGCTATCGTCCATGGCTGCTGTTCCTGGCCATCCCTTACGGCATCAGCGTGTTCTTCGTGTTCACCACGCCGGACTGGGAATACAGCGCCAAGCTGGTATGGGCCTATTCGACCTACATCATCATGACCTTGATGACGTCCGGCGTGGGCGTGGCGTACATCTCGCTGCCCAGCAGCCTGACGGACGATCCCAAGGACCGGCTGTCGGCCAACGGCTACCGCCTGTTCTTCGCCAAGATCGGCGCCTTCATGGTGACGGTGGTGGTGCCGCTGCTGTCGGACCGCTGGGGCGGCGGCAATGCGGCCGTGGGCTACCAGGCCGCGATGGCGGTGATGGCGGTGGTGGGCGTGGGCCTGTTCCTGTTCTGCTTTTTCACCACCACCGAGCGCGTGCGCCACGTGGTGCAGCGCCAGCCGCTGTCGGAACAACTGAAGCTGCTGCTGCAAAACGACCAGTGGCTGATCCTGTGCGGCGTGTGCGTGGTGGGCACCGTCGGTTACGTGGTGCGCGCTTCGGCGGCGATCTATTACGCCAAGTATTACCTCGGTGGCGACACGGCGACCGTTTCCACCTTCCTGTCGATCGGCGTGGTGGCCGCCATCCTGTCGATGATCGCATCGACCTGGATCACCAAGACGTACTGCAAGGTCAAGCTGTTCCGCTGGTCGCAGATCGCCGTGGGCGTGATCAGCGCCGTGATCTACCTCGTGGTCAAGCCGGGCGACGTGATGCTGGCCTTCGTGCTGTACTTCGTGCTGTCGTTCGTGGTGGACCTGCATGCGCCGGTGTTCTGGTCGGCCATTGCCGAGACCATCGACTACGGCCAGGTGAAAACCGGCAAGCGCGTCTCGGGCTTTGCGTACGGCGGCATTTCGGTATGCCAGAAGGCGGGCATGGGCATCGCCGGCATGCTGGTGGGCTGGCTGCTCACGTACTTCCAGTATGAGCCGAACCACGAGCAGACCGCGTTCGCGCTGCATGGCATCGTGCTGATGGTGACGCTGATCCCGGGCTTCTTCCATACGCTGATGGGCCTCCTGATGTTCCGCTACCGCGTGACCGACGAATACTATACCGAGGTCAAAAAACAGATGGCCAAACAATTTCCCGCAACTGCAAAAACTGGAACCTGACATGAGCGACCAAGCAATCGACAACCCGGACATCCTGCAACCGCTGATCGCACAGCGCGCCGACCCGTTCATCATCCGTCACAGCGACGGCTATTATTACTTCACCGCGTCGGTGCCGCAGTACGACCGCATCGAGCTGCGCCGCGCCAAAACCATTGCCGGCCTGGTGGATGCCGAGAAGGTCGACGTGTGGCACAAGCCCGATACGGGCGCTTACAGCGAACTGATTTGGGCGCCCGAGATCCACTTCAACGACGGCGCCTGGTATGTGTACTTCGCTGCTGCACCGAGCCGCGAGATCAAGCACCAGCTGTTCCAGCACCGCATGTACGCGATCCGTAACACCAACGCCAACCCGCTCGAGGGCGAGTGGGAATTCATGGGCCAGATCGATACCGGCATCGACACCTTCTGCCTGGACGCCACCACGTTTACCCACAAGGGCCAGCTGTACTACCTGTGGGCGCAGAAGGACGTCGCCATCGAGGGCAACTCCAACCTGTACATCGCGCCGATGAAAACCCCGTGGCAGCTGGGCGGCCCGCCGGTCATGCTGAGCAAGCCGGAATTCGACTGGGAGATCCGCGGCTTCTGGGTCAACGAAGGCCCGTCGGTGCTGAAAAAGAACGGCAAGATCTTCATCAGCTACTCGGCCAGCGCCACCGACGAAAACTACGCGATGGGCATCCTGTGGGCGGACGACAACGCCGACGTGCTCGATCCCGCCTCGTGGACCAAGAGCCCGCAGCCGGTGCTGCAGACGTGCTTCGA
This sequence comes from Duganella sp., assembly GCA_040508835.1. Classification (GTDB taxonomy): domain Bacteria; phylum Pseudomonadota; class Gammaproteobacteria; order Burkholderiales; family Burkholderiaceae_D; genus Rugamonas. Next base: position 10,317 of record JBEVMD010000127.1, read on the forward strand.
GCACGGCGTGTACGGCCCTGGCCACAACAGCTTCACCATCGGCGACGATGGTGAAACCGTCATGTTGGTTTATCATGCAAGGACTTACACCGAGATCGTCGGCGACCCGCTGTGGAACCCGGACCGTCACACCTACGTCAAGCCGCTGAAGTGGGACGACCAGGGGATGCCGGTATTCGGCAAGCCATCGATCGCTTGATGTGACATTGGACCCCCGCCTGCGCGGGGGTGACGAAGCGACCGACAGCGGTAAAAGTACCCGCGCCCATTGATCCGTCATTCCCGCGCAGGCGGGAATCCAATCATACAAAATGCCCACGGCCGGAAAGGATCGCTCCTTCCGGCCGCCTTCACTTGGAGACCCCATGCAACCGTCAATCACCGAAGCCCCGTTTGGCCAGCTGCCCGATGGCCGCGCCGTCACGCAGTACACCCTCACCAACGCCAACGGCATGATCGTCAAGATCCTCAACCTCGGCGGCATCATCACCGAAATCCACGTGCCGGACCGCGACGGCAAGCTGGCCGACGTGGTGTGCAGCTTCGACGACGTGGCGTCCTACCTGGGCGAATCGCACTATTTCGGCGCCCTGATCGGCCGCTACGGCAACCGCATCGCCAATGCCAGCTTTACGCTGGACGGCCAGCAGTACGACCTGGATCAGAACAACGGCGCCAACCACCTGCACGGCGGCGTCGATGGTTTTCACCGCCGCCTGTGGACCGCCGAAACCTTCAGCACCCCCAAGTCGGCCGGCCTGATTTTCAGTTACCTGAGCGCCGACGGCGAGCAGGGCTATCCCGGCAACCTGGACACCACGGTGATTTACGAACTGCGCGCCGATAACGAGTTGCGCATCGCCTTCCACGCGGTGACCGACCGGGCCACGCCGGTCAACCTGACCAATCATGCGTACTTCAACCTGGCCGGCGGCGGCGACATCCTCGGCCACGAACTGACCATCCACGCGGACCGCTACACGCCGATCGACGACGTGCAGATCCCGCTGGGCGAGCTGCCGCCGGTGGCGGGCACGCCGTTCGACTTCCGGGAACCGCACACCATCGGCGAGCGCATCGACGCCGACGACGAACAAATCCGCAACGGTTTCGGGTACGACCATAACTTCGTCCTCGCCAAAAAGGAAGAGGGCGCGTTGTCCCTGGCGGCGCGCGTGCGCGAGCCGGCGTCGGGCCGGGTGCTGGAAGTGTGGAGCCAGGAGCCGGGCATACAGTTTTATAGCGGCAACTTCCTGGGCGATACCGTCAAGGGAAAAGGGCGCATCTACGGCCATCGTAGCGCGTTCTGTCTGGAACCCCAGCACTTCCCCGATTCGCCCAATCGCCCCGCGTATCCGCCGACGATTTTGCGTCCGGGCGAGGAGTATTCCACGGTGATGGCATACAAATTCACCACAGATTGAGTGCCGGCGACCGATATCCGTTTTGGTATCGAAGTCAAATAACATTTTATTGGAAAGTTATCTCAGTCCATTTTAGTATGCCTTCATTAATGCGGGCGCATGGTGTACTGCCACGGCGCCCGTACAGGAACAACTGAGGAGATTTGCATGTCCGAGAACGACAACAAGAAGGTTAAGCTGCGCTCCGCCGAATGGTTCGGCTCCAATGACAAGAACGGCTTCATGTACCGCAGCTGGATGAAAAATCAGGGCATTCCTGACCACGAATTCCAGGGCAAACCGATTATCGGCATCTGCAACACCTGGTCCGAACTCACCCCCTGCAACGCCCACTTCCGCAAACTGGCCGAACACGTCAAGCGCGGCATCCTGGAAGCGGGCGGCTTCCCGGTCGAATTCCCCGTCTTCTCGAACGGCGAATCCAATCTGCGCCCAACCGCCATGCTGACCCGTAACCTCGCTTCCATGGACGTCGAAGAATCGATCCGCGGTAATCCGATGGATGGCGTGGTGCTGCTGGTCGGCTGCGACAAGACCACCCCGGCGCTGCTGATGGGCGCCGCGTCGGTCGACATTCCGACCATCGTGGTCACCGGCGGCCCCATGCTCAACGGTAAACTGAACGGCAAGAACATCGGTTCCGGCACCGCCGTCTGGCAGCTGCACGAGCAGGTCAAGGGCGGCGAAATCTCGATGCACGAATTCCTGGCCGCCGAAGCGGGCCACTCGCGCTCCGCCGGCACCTGCAATACCATGGGCACTGCCTCGACCATGGCATGCATGGCCGAATCGCTGGGCACCTCGCTGCCGCACAACGCCGCCATTCCGGCGGTGGACGCGCGCCGCTACGTGCTGGCCCACATGTCGGGCATCCGCATCGTGGAAATGGTGCGTGAAGATCTGAAGCTGTCGAAGATCCTGACCAAGGAAAACTTCGAAAACGCGATCCGCGTGAACGCCGCCATCGGCGGCTCCACCAACGCCGTGATCCACCTGAAGGCGATTGCCGGCCGTATCGGCGTGGACCTGGAGCTGGAAGACTGGACCCGCGTGGGCCGTGGCATGCCCACCATCGTCGACCTGCTGCCGTCGGGCCGCTTCCTGATGGAAGAGTTTTATTATGCGGGCGGCCTGCCTGGCGTGATCCGCCGCATGGGCGAGGGCAATCTGCTGCCCAACCCGAACGCGCTCACCGTCAACGGCAAGACCCTCTGGGAAAACTGCCAGGATGCGCCGATCTACGACGAGGAAGTGATACGTCCGCTGGAGAAGCCGCTGCTGAAAGACGGCGGCATCTGCATCCTGCGCGGCAACCTGGCGCCTCGCGGCGCGGTACTGAAGCCGTCGGCCGCCACGCCCGCGCTGATGCAGCACCGCGGCCAGGCCGTGGTGTTCGAGGATTTTGAACACTACAAGTCGCGCATCCTGGATCCGAACCTGGAAGTGGATGCGAACTCGGTGCTGGTGATGAAGAACTGCGGCCCGAAAGGCTATCCCGGCATGGCGGAAGTGGGCAATATGGGCCTGCCGCCAAAACTGCTGGCAGCGGGCGTCAAGGACATGGTCCGCATTTCGGATGCCCGCATGAGCGGCACCGCGTACGGCACCGTGGTGCTGCACGTGGCGCCTGAAGCCATGGCCGGCGGCCCGCTGGGCATCGTCAAGGACGGCGACTGGATCACGCTCGATTGCGCGGGCGGCGAACTGAATCTGGAAATCTCGGACGCTGAAATGGCCGAGCGCCAGGCAGTGCGCGTGACCGGCAGCGCGCCGGGACCGAAGACCGGCTACCAGCAGCTGTACATCGAACACGTGCTGCAGGCCGACGAAGGCTGCGATTTCGACTTCCTGGTCGGTAACCGCGGCTCGGCCGTGCCACGTCATTCGCATTAATTCAGCTGCAATTCAATACCGCCGCTTCGGCCAGCCGCCAGCGTTAGAGTCGTCATCCCCGCGTGCGCGGGGTTGACGGAGCGGCGGTCGACGATTGCCGCGACTGCTGCGCTCAGCAGGCTGCAACCCGCAATTCAAGGAGACTTCCATGCTACTCATTCAATTCACCAACGAACAAGGCGCGCGCCAGGTCGGCGTGCTGGAACAGGACACCATCCGTGTCATCGACGGTTATAGCACCACGTACGCCCTCGCGCAGGACGCGATCCGTAAATCGGTGGGCATCGCTGCCCTGGCCGACAAGGCCATCGGCGCCGGCACGGCGTCGTTCGCCGCCGTCGCCGCCGACGGCCGCCTGCTGTCGCCGCTCGATCACACCGACGACGCCCACACCTACGTCACCGGCACGGGCCTCACCCACCTGGGCAGCGCCGACACCCGCGATGCCATGCACAAGAAAATCGGCGGCGACGTGGAGTCCCTGAGCGACTCGATGAAAATGTTCCGCATGGGCGTGGAAGGCGGCAAACCGGCGGCCGGCGTCGCCGGCGTGCAGCCGGAATGGTTCTACAAGGGCGACGGCTCGATCGTGGCCGCCAGCGGCAAGGACCTGGCCATGCCGGACTTCGCGCTCGACGGCGGTGAAGAGCCGGAAGTGGCGGGCCTGTACGTGATCGGCGACGACGGCCAGCCGTACCGCGTCGGTTTCGCCATCGGCAACGAGTTCTCGGACCACGTGACCGAGCGCCAGAACTACCTGTACCTGGCCCACTCCAAGCTGCGCGTGTGCGGCCTGGGTCCCGCGTTGCTGGTCGGCGAAGCGCCGGCCCATATCGAAGGCACGTCGCGCATCTACGGCGTGGACGGCAAGGTACGCTGGGAAAAGGCGTTCTTCAGCGGCGAGCAGAATATGTCGCACACCATCGCCAACCTGGAGCACCACCACTTCAAGTACCCGCTGTTCAACCGTCCGGGCGATGTGCACATCCACTTCTTCGGCACCGCCACCCTGAGCGTGGCCGACAACATCGTGGTCAAGGAAGGCGAAACCTTCGAGATCGACGCACCGCAATTCGGACCGGCGCTGCGCAACAAGCTGGCCGTGTATAAAACCAACGTGGCGAAAGTGAAGGCATTATGATCATTACCGGCGAAGCACTCATCGCGGGCAAGGCCGTCAAGGGCACGGGATCGTCGCTGCGCGCCTGGGACCCGACTGCCGGCAAGCTGCTCGACACCGAATTTTTCGCGGTCGACAACGCGCAGATCGATGCCGCGTGCCGCGCGGCGGAAGCCGCATTCGACACGTTCCGCTCGATCGGCGACGAACAGCGCGCCGTTTTCCTGGAAACCATCGCCGCCCAGATCCTGGAACTCGGCGACGCGCTGGTGGAACGCACGATGGCCGAAAGCGGCCTGCCGCGCGCCCGTATCGAAGGTGAGCGGGGCCGCACCGTGGGCCAATTGAAGCTGTTCGCCAACCTGCTGCGCGAAGGCTCGTGGAACGACGTGCGCATCGACGGCGCGCTGCCCGACCGCGTGCCGCCGCGTCCCGAACTGCGCATGCGCATGATCGGCGTGGGCCCGGTTGCCGTTTTCGCGGCCAGTAACTTCCCGCTGGCGTTCTCGGTTGCCGGTGGCGACACCGCTTCCGCCTTTGCCGCCGGTTGCCCGGTCGTGCTGCGCGGGCACTTCGCCCATCCCGGTACCTCGGAACTGGTCGGCCGCGCGATCGCGAAAGCGGTGGAAATTTGCGGTTTGCCGGGCGGCGTGTTCTCCCTGTTGACGGGTGCCGGCAACGCCATCGGCCAGGAACTGGTGCGCCATCCGGCCATCAAGGCCGTGGGCTTCACCGGTTCGCGCGGCGGCGGCATGGCGCTGATGGCCGTTGCCGCGGCGCGGCCGGTGCCGATTCCCGTGTACGCCGAAATGAGCTCGATCAATCCGGTGTTCCTGCTGCCGGCGGCGCTGGCCAACCGCGCCGGGGAGATCGCCACCGCGTTTGCCGGTTCGCTCACGCTGGGCGTGGGCCAGTTCTGCACCAACCCCGGCCTGGTGCTGGCGCTGGCGGGTCCGGACCTGGACCGCTTCACCACGGCAGCATCGCAGGCGCTGGCCGGCGGCGCAGCGGCGCCCATGCTGTCGCCCGGTATCGCCGGTAATTTCCAGCGCGGCGTCGAACAATTGAAAGGCCAGGCCAACGTCACCACGCTGGCGCTGGCGCCGCAGGAAGAAGGCAAGGGCGCCCCGGCGCTGTTCGTGACCACCGGTGCGGCCTTCCTGGCGCAGCACGCGCTGGGCGAAGAGATCTTCGGACCGGCGTCGCTGGTGGTGGCGTGCAAGGACGTGGCCGAGCTGCTGCAGGTGACAGAAGGCCTGGAAGGCCAGCTGACCGCCACGCTGCAAATGGACGACGCCGACCTGGACGCCGCCAGGCAGCTGCTGCCGGTACTGGAACGCAAGGTGGGCCGCATCCTGGCCAATGGTTACCCGACCGGCGTGGAAGTGGCCAGCGCCATGGTCCACGGCGGTCCGTTCCCGGCGACGTCCGATGGCCGCAGCACGTCGGTGGGTACCGGTGCGATCGTGCGCTTCCTGCGCCCGGTGTCGTACCAGAACCTGCCGCAGGCGCTGCTGCCGGAAGTGCTGCGCGACAGCGGCGCCGAAGCCTGGCGCCGGCGCGACGGTGAGCTGACCCGCAAGTAATTCGCGTGCTGTAACGTGCGAGCCCCGCGAAGACGGGGCCGCAGGCTTTGATTGGCCCCACTACAGGAGACTGCATGACCCAGTTGGCAAGGTTCCCCAGCTTGCGCGGCAAGCGTGTATTCATCACCGGCGGCGGCACCGGCATCGGCGAGGCGATGGTGATCTCGTTCGCCGAGCAGGGCGCCAAGGTGGCGTTTGTCGATATCGCCCGCGACGCCAGCCTGGCGCTATGCCGGCGCGTGAAGGAGGCCGGCTATCCCGAGCCGCTGTTCAGCGTCTGCGACATCACCGACATCCCCGCATTGCAGGCCACCATGGCCGGCATGGTCGACGCCATCGGCGCGTTCGACATCCTCGTCAACAACGCCGCCAACGACCAGCGCCACGCCACCCAGGACGTCACCGTCGAGGACTGGGACCAGCGCATCGCCATCAATCAACGCCCGATGTTCTTTACCTGCCAGGCCGTGTTCCATGGCATGCAGGAAAAGGGCAATGGCGCCATCATCAACGTCGGCTCCATCTCGTGGCAGGTCAAGAACGCCGGCTATCCAGTGTACGCGACCGCCAAGGCGGCCACGCACGGGCTGACGCGGGGACTGGCGCGCGAATTCGGCGCCCATGGCATCCGCGTCAACACCGTCACGCCGGGCTGGGTGATGACCCAGCGCCAGATCGACCTGTGGCTCGACGACGCGGGCGAAGAAGACATCAAGCGCAATCAGTGCCTGCCCCATAAACTGCTGCCGCAAAATATCGCGTCGATGGTGCTGTTCCTGGCCGCCGACGACGGCGCCATGTGCACGGCGCAGGAATACATCGTCGACGGAGGATGGGTCTAACTCCGGATAGTCGTACCGAAACACCGTTCGCCGCCCCGGAGACAAGCATCCAGCATGGATGACTGGGGTCTGTAGCCTCGATAACCCTAAAAAATTGGTAGGAACAATGGTGAAGAATTTGATCTCCGCGCTCGCCGTGGGCGTTACAGCGGCGTCCAGTGCGCCGGCTGCCACACCGGCCGCGCCGCCGCCAGCACTGACCAGTCCCGATCGGCACATCAGCGTCAAGCTGGTGGAAGCGCCGGGCAAACCGCTGACCTATACCGTTCTGCGCGACGGCAAACCGGTGCTGCTGGCATCGAACCTGGGCTTGCAGTTGCAGGGCGCCGACCTGTCCAGCGCCTTGTCGATTACCGCCAGCTCAGGGGTCGCCGCCGTCAGCGACACATACCGCATGGCGGTCGGTAAAAGGCGCGACATCACGTACAGCGCCAACGAGCAGACTTACTCGGTGCAGAACGCCCGCAAGCAGAAGATGGACATCGTGTTCCGCGTGTCCAACGACGGCGTGGCGTTCCGCTACATCGTGGCCGAACCTTCGCTGCCGCGTAAAACCCTGATCCAGGAGCGCACCACGTTCGCGTTTCCGGCCGCGGCCAAGGCGTGGCTGCAACCGATGTCGGTGGCGCAGACCGGGTGGGAGCGCACCAACCCGTCGTACGAGGAACACTACAAGATGGATATCGCGGTGGGCACGGCGTCGGCGTCACCGGCCGGCTGGGTGTTCCCCGCGCTGTTCAACCACGGCGACACCTGGCTGGCGCTGTCGGAGGCGGGCATGGACGGCACCTACCAGGCCTCGCGCCTGGCGCCGGAATCGACCGGTGGCAGCTACAGCATCGGCAATCCGATGCCCGCGGAAGCCTATGGCGGCAAAGGTCTGCTGGCCGACGTGGCAGGCACCCTGACCACCCCATGGCGACTGATTGCGCTTGGCTCGCTGGCCACGGTCGCCAATTCCACGCTGGGAACCGACCTGGCCGCGCCGGCCGTGAGGTTCGACGAAAAGCTGGTCAGGCCGGGCCACGCATCGTGGAGCTGGGCGCTGCTCAAGGACGATTCCATCGTCTACGACGTGCAAAAGACCTTCATCGATTACGCGGCCGATATGCACTGGGATTACACGCTGATCGACGTCAACTGGGATACCCGCATCGGCTACGACAAGATCGGCGAGCTGGCGGCCTACGGCGCGAAAAAGAACGTGGGCCTGATCCTCTGGTATAACTCGTCGGGTCCGTGGAACGGCACGAAATACACGCCCAAGGACAAGCTGCTCACGCACGCGCAGCGCGCGGCGGAGTTCAAGCGCATCCGCGACCTGGGCGTCAAGGGCGTGAAAATCGACTTTTTCAATGGCGACTCGCAGGCCATGATGGCGTATTACGTGGACATCCTGAACGACGCTGCAGCTGCCGGCCTGCTGGTGAACTTCCACGGCTCCACCATCCCGCGCGGCTGGCACCGCACCTGGCCCAACCTCATGACGATGGAAGCGGTCAAGGGCTTCGAGTTCACCAGCTTCGAGCAGAAGGACGAAGACGCCATGCCCACCCACGTGGCCATGCTGCCGTTCGCGCGCAACCTGTTCGATCCGATGGACTTCACGCCCATGGTGTTCGGCGACATCCCCAACATCAAGCGCACCACGCGCAACGGCTTCGAGCTGGCCACGTCGGTGCTGATGCTGTCCGGTATCCAGCATTTTGCCGAGCGCCCGGAAGGCATGGCAACCGCGCCCGAGGTGGTCAAAACCTTCCTGCGCGAGCTGCCGCGCAGCTGGGACGACAGCCGCTATGTGGACGGCTACCCTGGCCGGTACGCGGTGATCGCGCGCCGCGCCGGCGACACCTGGTACATCGCCGGCATCAACGCCACCGAAACCGACAAGACGCTGACGCTGGACCTGTCGTTTGCCGGCGCCGGCGCCGCACAGATCATCACCGACGGCGACGCCGGTAACGACCGCAGTTTCAGCCAACGCGGCATCGCCGCCGGCAACCAGGCAGTAATCACCATCAAGCCGCAC
>JBEVMD010000136.1:0-3999 GCA_040508835.1 Duganella sp.
CTGTTCGCGTATCCGAACGGCCGGCCCGGCACCGACTACCGGGCCTGCCACGTGGCGCTGGTGCGGCAGGCGGGCTTCGAAGGCGCCGTCACCACGTCGCCGGGCGCCGGCCTTGCCGATGTGTGGCAGCTGCCGCGCTTTACGCCATGGGATGCGCGCCAGTGGCGCTTCCACCTGCGCCTGGCGCGCAACCTGCGCGTGCCCTGCGCAACCGTTTAACGGCTCGGACTCGGGCGCCGGCGCCGGCAGCGCCACGGCCCGTGGCGGTCGTCGCTGCTGGTCGTCAAGGCCGCTGCCGCGACGCAGCGCGCCACGGTTCAGAACTTGTAATTCGCCCCCAGCACGTACGACCGTCCCGATTTCCCGTACAGCAGCGTGTCGTCGCGCTCGGTGTCCTTGCCATAGCGCAGCGGTTCGTCGGTCAGGTTCTGCGCCTCGAACGACAGCCGCAGCGCGGGCGTGACGTTGTACGACATCGACAGTCCCACCTTGGTGGACGGCACGGCAAACGAGTGGTCGCTGCCGTTGGCGTTGCGCAGCACGTCGCGGATAAAGCTCGAGCGGTGCGTGGCCGACACCCGCGCGCTGAACTTGTTGTCCTCGTAGTACACGGTGAGGTTGTACGCATCCGGCGACAGGCCGATGAAGTTGGCTTCCTCCGTCAGCTGCTCGTTGGCGGGCGTGCGCGGATTGTCCACCCGGGTGATGTACGTGATCTTCGATTCCACGTGGGTGTAGTTGGCCAGCGCGCCCAGGTTGCTCCATTTGCCCGGCAGGAAAGTGAAAGGCACTTGCCAGTTCACTTCCACGCCGTCCAGCGGGCCGCCGCGGGTGTTGACCATGCGGCTCACGCTCACCTGGGTGTCGGGCTGGATCTGGCAGGCCGGGGTGCCGCCCGTGATCGAGCAGCCCGTGCCCGTCAGGTAGGCGTTCGACAGACCCGTCTCGGCGTACGTCATCAGTTCGTTGGTGCGCTGGATGAAGGTCTTGATGTCCTTGTGGAAGACACCCACCGACAGCATGGCGTTCTTGGCGTAGTACCACTCGGCCTGCAGGTCGAAGGTGTTGGCGCGGATCGGGTCCAGCGTGGGATTGCCCACCGAAACCGACTGGGCGGCCAGGTTGATCGACGCCGACGGCGACAGGTCCACGTATTCGGCGCGCGACAGGGTCTTGCCGGCCGAGAAGCGCACCAGCAGGTCTTTCGGCAGCGTGGCCGTCACGTTCAGCGCCGGCAGCCAGTCGCGGTAGGAATGGTCCACCACGCGCGGCACCAGCTGGCCGGCCGGGTCGCGGATCAGCTGCATGGCCGTGGTGCTGGTCCTGGCGCCGCGCACGCCCAGGTTGCCGCGCAGTGGCAGCCCCCACGCGCTGACCTTGAAGTCGCCCGACAGGAACAGGGCGTCGATGTTTTCGTCGACCTGGCGCCGGACCTGGTTCGCCAGCACGTATTCCGACAGCGGAATGTCGGCGCAGTGGCACTCGATGTTGTACACCGACATGAACTTGTCGAGATCGACGGCCGCCCACGACGACGGCACTCCCGCGCCGAGCCCGCTGCCGAAGCCCGATATCTGGTGCGTCAGGTCGGACAGGTTCACGCCCGCCGGCAAGCCCTGGGTGGGAATGCCGCCCGACGGCACCTCGTAATTGGACCAGCTGTTGCGGCGCAGCGACACGCCGCCGCGCAGCGTCAGCTTGTCGGTCAGCTCGAACGCGGCGTTGAGGTTGGCCGTCTTCAGGCGATTCGAGGTGCGCAGGTAGCGCCCCACGAAGTTGCCGTGCACGGTGCCGTTGGCGTCCTGGGGGCCGAACGAGAAATTATCGGGATTGGCCACGTCCATGCCGAAATCGAGCCTGGGCACGCCGCCCTGGGCAAAGTCCCAGGAAAAACCGTTGACGTTGGGCGCGTCAATCTGCACCGTGGCGCGGATCGGGTTGTCGAGCTTGGAGTCCGACACGCCCACCATGGCATCCACCACCAGCCGGTCGGTCACGTCCTTGCGGGCCGTGAGCACGCCCTGCTTGAAATTGGTGGTGTACACGTCCATCAGCGCTTCGCTGCGGATGTCGACGCCGTTGAATGTGCCGGACGTCCAGCGGCCGTTCCGGTCGAACTGGGCGTCGACGATCGAGGTCTGGCCCTTGCCGTTTTCCGTCATGTCGCGCCCGAACGAAATGGCCTGGATATAGTTGTCGTAGCGCTTGTTGCTGTACCGTCCGCCCATCAGGTCCAGGTTCAGTTCCAGCGTGCGGTCGGGCCGCCATTGCAGGGTGCCGGTCAGGCCGGTGCGCTCGTATTCGGTCTGCGAGCGGCGAAAGCGCGGAATGCGCGGGTGGAACGCGCCCGAGCCGGGCAGGGGATTGGCCACCGTGCCGCCGAAATCGTCCTTGCGGCCGATCACGCTGTTGTAGGCGGCCAGGTTGCCCGAGCGGGGCACGCCGACGCCGCAGTTGGCCGCGTCGATGCCCTTGACGGCGTCGTTGAGCGGATACTGGGTGGCGGCGCCGATGGGCGAGCAGAAGCCGCCGTTGACGGACGCCGCCACCACGTCCACGGCTTCGTAGCCTTCCTCGATGGCGCTGCGCTTGGCGTAGGCCAGCGCCACCAGTGCGCCCACCTTGCCGATCGGCGTGTCCCAGCGGTTCGAATACAGGGCCGTCACGCGCGGCTGGGTTTTTTCCGACACGGTGTTGTACAGGCCCTGCACGCCGATGCTGCCCGTCTCGCCCTTGAAGTCGAACGGGCGCGCGGTGCGCAGGTCCACGGTGGCGCCCAGCGAGCCTTCTTCCACGCCCGCCTCGGACGTCTTGCGCACGGCCAGGCTGTTGAACAGTTCGGCCGCAAACACGGAAAAGTCGAAAGCCCGGCCGCGGTTGGTGCTGCCGTTGATGTCGGACGCGCCGGTGGCCGTGGTGCTCTCGATGCCGTTGATGCGCACGCGGGTAAAGCCGGCGTTCAGGCCGCGCACGGTAATCTGCTTGCCCTCGCCGCCATCGCCCTGCGTCACCGACACGCCGGGCACGCGCTGCATCGATTCGGCAAGGTTGGCGTCCGGGAACTTGGAAATATCCTCGGCCTTGATGATGTCGATGATGCCGTCCGAGTTCTTCTTGATGTTGAGCGCGTTGTTCAGGCTTTCGCGAAAGCCGCTCACCACCACCTGGTTTTCGGCGGCGACGGCTGGAGTAGCCTGTGCCTGCGATTGCGATTGCGATTGCGATTGCGCCTGCGATTGCGTGGCTGCGGCCAGGGCGATGGCGCTCAGCGCGTATTTTTTGCGTGTCATGTGGTCTCCTGATGATTATGGTTTGTGCAGTGCAACGGCATAGACGTGGTGCTCGCCGTGCATGTTCGAGGCGAATACCAGCCACTGGCCGTCGGGGGTGAAGCGCAGGTTCGGTTCCAGCCGGTAGTCGTGGGCGGACATGTCCACCAGCCGGGTGGCGTTGACTTTTTCGATGGCGATCAGGCGGTTGTCGTCCGCTGCCGGGTCGGCGTCGACAATGGGTTCCGACTGCAGCAGCGAGATCCACTTGCCGTCGGGCGCGTGCGCCACCATGTCGGCATCGCCGCCGTCGCTGGCAAAGGTGCGGTGGTCCGGGGCGATATTGAAATGCACGCCCCAGTCGTTCTGCTCCACGCGCTTCCACACGCGCCTGCCGGTGGCCAGTTCCAGGCCCGCGATCCAGAACACCTGGCCGCGTGGGGTCTGCAGGTCGTACCACAGCCACTTGCCGTCGTGGCTGAAAAATTCGTGGCCCCAGATTTCCATGTTCATCGTGCGTACATGGATCGCGCGAGCCGGGCCGCCATCGGCACGCACCGTCCACGTGCGGTTGTTGAAATGCCAGGGGCCCTCGTGGCAAAACAGGATCTGCTGCGGATCGGTCGGCGAGCACTGGAGGTGATTGGTCCAGTCGTTCTCGCGGTGGAGGACCTTCATTTCACCGGTCTTGACGCTGACGGTATAGAGCATCTTCGGCGTGCCTGCGGCC
>JBEVMD010000154.1:0-5535 GCA_040508835.1 Duganella sp.
TGGATGCGTGCGCGTGGACCGGTCGTTACTTGGTCAGCACCAGGCCCTTGGTCTTGCCGAATGCCTGCGCGATCAGCGCCTTCTGCTGCTCGGCGTGCTTGGCCATGTAGCCGGCGGCAGGCGAGGCGGAGGGGGCGCGGCCGGCGTAGGCAAGCTTCTGCCCGTCGGCCATGTTCTCCAGCAGGTTGTGCTGGATCTGGAACCACGGGCCCTGGTTCTGCGGCTCGTCCTGGGTCCACACCACTTCGGCCAGGTTCGGGAACTTCTTCAGTTCAGCAGCGAAAGCCTTGTGCGGGAACGGATACAGCTGCTCGATACGGATGATGGCCGTGTCGGTCTGCGCGCGGGTCTTGCGCGCGTTGATCAGGTCGTAATAAACCTTGCCCGAGCAGGCGATCACGCGTTTGACTTTCTTGGCGTCGATGGTCTCGTCCACTTCACCGATCACGGTCTGGAACGCACCCTTGGCCAGGTCGGTCAGCGGCGAGCCGGCGTCCTTGTTACGCAGCAGCGATTTCGGGGTCAGGATGACCAGCGGCTTGCGGAACTGGCGCACCATCTGGCGACGCAGCACGTGGAAGATCTGGGCTGCCGTGGTCGGCTGCACCACTTGCATATTGTTGTCCGCGCACAGCTGCAGGAAACGCTCAGGACGGGCCGACGAGTGTTCCGGACCCTGGCCTTCGTAGCCGTGTGGCAGCATCATCACCAGGCCCGACGCGCGGCCCCATTTCACTTCGCCGGAGCTGATGAACTGGTCGATCACGACTTGCGCGCCGTTCACGAAGTCGCCGAACTGGGCTTCCCAGATCGTCAGCGTGTTTGGCTCGGCAGTCGAGTAACCGTATTCGAAGCCCAGTACCGCCTCTTCCGACAGCACGGAGTCGATCACGGTGAACGGCGCCTGGCCTTCGGCCACGTTTTGCAGCGGCACGTAGGTGCCCGAATCCCAGCGCTCGCGCTTCTGGTCGTGCAGCACGGCGTGACGGTGCACGAACGTGCCGCGACCGGCGTCCTGACCGGTCAGGCGCACGGCGTAGCCGGACGCGACCAGCGAGGCGTAGGCCAGGTGTTCGCCCATGCCCCAGTCCAGGTTCATTTCGCCACGGCCCATGGTGCCGCGGTCGCCCAGGACTTTTTCCACCAGCGAGTGGACCTTGAAGTCTTCCGGCACGGTCGTGATGCGGGTGGCCAGGCGTTTCAATTCCGTCATCGGCACGGCGGTGTCGGCCGAGTCGGTCCATTTCTTGTTCAGGAACGGCAGCCAGTCGACCGCGAACTTGTTCTTGAAGTTCGAGATGACGGGGTCGACCGTGTGCTTGCCGGCGTCCATCGCATCGCGGAAGGCCGCTTGCATCTGCTCGCCGCCATCGGCCGCGATCACGGTTTGCGCTACCAGCTTGTCCGCGTACAGCTTGCGGGTGCCCGGGTGCTGGCCGATTTTCTTGTACATCAGCGGCTGCGTCAGCGCTGGCGTGTCTTGTTCGTTGTGACCCAGTTTGCGGTAGCAAATGATGTCGACCACGATGTCCTTCTGGAATTCCAGGCGGTAGTCCATCGCGATTTGCGAGGCCAGCACCACGGCTTCCGGATCGTCGGCGTTCACGTGCAGCACCGGCGCTTCGATCATCTTGACGACGTCCGAGCAGTAGATGGTGGAACGGGCGTCGCGCGGATCGGACGTGGTGAAACCGATCTGGTTGTTGATCACGATGTGCACGGTACCGCCGGTGCCGTAACCACGGGTTTGCGCCAGATTGAGCGTTTCCATGACCACGCCCTGGCCGGCAAATGCGGCATCGCCGTGGACCAGGATCGGCAGCACTTGCTTGCCCAGGTGGTCGCCGCGGCGATCCATGCGGGCCTTGACGGAACCTTCGACGACCGGGTTGACGATTTCCAGGTGCGACGGGTTGAACGCCAGCGAAAGGTGGACCGGGCCGCCTGCGGTGGAGATGTCCGACGAGAAGCCCTGGTGGTACTTGACGTCGCCGGCTGGCAGGTCGTCGCCATGCTTGCCTTCGAATTCTTCGAACAGGTCTTTTGGCGCCTTGCCCAAGGTGTTGACCAGCACGTTCAGACGGCCACGGTGGGCCATGCCGATCACGATTTCCTGCACGCCTTTTTCGCCGGCGCGCTGGATGATCTCATCGATCGACGCGATAAACGTTTCGCCGCCTTCGAGCGAGAAGCGCTTCTGGCCCACGTACTTGGTGTGCAGGTAGCGTTCCAGGCCTTCGGCTGCGGTCAGGCGCTCGAGGATGTGCTTTTTCTTTTCAGGCGTGAAATTCGGGGTGGAGCGGATCGACTCGAGACGCTCTTGCAGCCAGCGCTTCTCGGTCGGATCGGAGATGTACATATACTCTGCGCCGATCGAACGGGTATAGGTGTCGCGCAGGTAGTTGAGCAGGTCGCGCAGGGTCGCGGTCTCTGGTCCGAAATAGGTGTTGCTGATGTTGAACACGGTGTCCATGTCGGCATCGGTGAAACCGTAGAAGCTCGGCTCCAGCTCGTTGATCGACGGACGTTCCTGGCGTTGCAGCGGATCCAGGTTGGCCCAGCGCGAACCGAGGTAGCGGTAAGCAGCAACCAGTTGCGTCGCAGCAACACGCTTGCGGCCCATTTCGACGTCGGCGGAGGCGACCACGGTGCGGATCGGGCCCGATTTGGCGCGTTCGGCAAACGAGGCGATCACGGAAGCGTGGGCAACGTCGGGCTTGTTGGAACCGTCGACGGCCGGCACGTGCTGCATGGCGTCGAAATAGGTGCGCCAGTTGTCTGGTACGGAACCTGGATTGTTGAGATACGCTTCGTACAGTTCTTCAACGTACGGTGCGTTCCCACCAAACAGGTAGGAATTGGACGAGGATTGTTGCATTTGTTGCTCACCTTTCTTCGCGTTTCGCGAGGAATTAGCGGGTTAGTCTAACCTTCCGCGACACGGCCTGACCGGTTAGCGGATTGCACATCAAGTTGTGGGGAAGGGCTATAAATCAGTATTCAAAACGTCTGTATCAAAAAACAGCCACTCAGCATAGCACCGGTATTGTAGCGCAACAACCACCTGTGTTCTTGTTTGTAGATTATTTCGACTAAATCTTTCAACGTTAATTTTCACTTAAGCCGCATACTCGCTGGCTCAGCAGGGAATGTTTGATTGTTTTTAACGGTTTTTCGGCCTATTTACCGCTAACATTGCCGATAGTTATCCAAGCGGGCGCGTCTTTAAACCACTGCAGCAGAAAGTCCAGCATGGCGCGCAGTGCAGGCGCCATGTGCTGGCGCGACGTGTAGATGCCATAAATGCCCATAGCCTGCGGCGCATACTCGGGCAGCAAGGCAACCAGCCGGCCATCGGCGATGAGCGGCGTCACGCTGTACCACGGTTGCAGCACGATGCCGGCGCCCTCCATTGCCGCCCTGAGCAGCACCGTGTCCTCGTTGGCGGACAGGTTGCCGCCGACCGGCACCGATTGCGTGGCGCCGTCCGGTCCCGTGAATTGCCACAGGCTCTTGCCGAAATAACTGTAGGTCAGGCAGTTGTGGCCGGCCAGGTCTTGCGGCCGCGAGGGGGTGCCGCGCGCGGCCAGATAGGCGGGCGCGGCCACCGCCACCGACTCGCACTGCGCCAGCGGCCGGGCGATCAGGTTCGGCTCCAGCGCATTGGTGATGCGCAGCGCCAGGTCGATGCGCTGCTCGACCAGGTTCACCGCGCGATTATCGATCTGGACGTCGATGGTGACCAGGGGGTAGCGCTGCAAAAACGCCGTGATGGCCGCCGCCAGGGTCGCCTGCGCCAGCGACTGCGAGCAGGCGATGCGCAGCAGGCCGCGCGGCGCGTGGCGATCGTCGGCATCGGCGGCCACCGGCATGGCGCCGGCGAGCTCCAGCATGGCGCGGCAGCGCGCCAGCGTGATGTCGCCCGCATCCGTCAGGCTCAGGCGGCGGGTACTGCGGTGCAGCAGCCGCGCGTCCGCCCACGTTTCCATCTCGGCCAGGTAGCGCGTGACCATGGCGCGCGACATGCCGAGCGCATCGGCCGCTGCGATCATGCTGCCCCGCTCGGCAATGCTGACAAAGACCTGGGCGGCCGTGATGCGATCCATGATTCATCCGATTGATGCAATTAACTGGTGCAGATTACCGTATTTTTCTATCGGATCAGGAAATTTATGATGGTGTTTTTCCTCCACTGAAAGCCAGTCATGACCCAGCACACCATCGTGTCCGCCGCCCTTGCCGTCGCGCTGTCCTCCACCGTGGCCGTCGCCCACGGCGCGCCGCTCAAGCTCGAAGTCTTCAACCCCGGTGAAGCTGCCATCTTTCCCGTCGCCTCGGTGCTGGTCATGGGCGCCAAGGACGCCGTACTGGTGGACGCCCAGTTCTCGCGCAGCGAAGCACTCAAGCTGGTCGACAAGATCCGCGCCAGCGGCAAG
The DNA here is from genome assembly GCA_040508835.1 of Duganella sp. Lineage (GTDB taxonomy): Bacteria > Pseudomonadota > Gammaproteobacteria > Burkholderiales > Burkholderiaceae_D > Rugamonas. The sequence goes on from JBEVMD010000154.1 coordinate 4,437, forward strand.
CGCCTGACGACCATTTATATCAGCCATAGCGATCCCGACTATTACTTCGGCCTGGACGTGCTGCACGCTGCCTTCCCCGAGGCCCGGATCGTCGCCACGCCGCAAACCGTGGCAACTATCCGGCAAAAGAAGGATGCCAAGGTCGCCTATTGGAGCCCCATCCTGAAAGACAACGCGCCCCGATCCGTGATCGTGCCGCAGGCATTGCAAGGCGACACCCTCACGCTGGAAGGGGCAACGCTCAAGATCGAAGGCTTGCAAGGCCCCTCGCCCGCCGACACCTACGTCTGGATCCCTTCGATCAAGGCAGTCGTGGGCGGCGTGGTGGTTTTCAATGGTTTGCACGTATGGACCGCCGACAGCCAGACGCCGGCCGCGCGCCAGCACTGGCTGGCCACGCTCGGGCAGATCGACGCCTTGCACCCTGTCACCGTGGTGCCCGGCCACTTCCAGCCGGGCGCGTCACTGACGCCAGCTGCCGTCGGCTTTACCCGCAACTACCTGGTCGCATTTGAAGCCGAAACCGCCAAGGCCGCCAACGCTGCCGCCTTGATTGCGCGCATGAAGCAGCTGTACCCCGATGCCGGACTGGAAAGTGCGCTCGACATCGGCGCCAAGGTCGCCAAGGGCGAAATGCAGTGGTAGGCATTTGCCCTGCGCTGCCCGGGCAGTGATACACTGCGGCGCTCATGAATTGATCGCCGCCTTGTCTTTTACACACTTCCTATGCACACCCTAGAGCAGTTGCGCGCTGGCGCCTTGCATGGCGCGCAGCGCCTGCAACTGCGCGGCGGCCTGACCGAATTTCCGCGTGAAATTTTCGACCTGGCCGACACGCTGGAAATTCTCGACCTCACCGGCAACGCCCTCTCCGCCCTGCCCGACGACCTGCCGCGCCTGCACAAGCTGCGCATCCTGTTCTGTTCCAGTAACCGGTTTACCGAACTGCCAGCCATGCTGGGCCGCATGCCGGCACTGACCATGGTCGGCTTCCGGGCCAACCGGATCACGTCGGTGCCTGCGACGGCACTGCCACCCGCCTTGCGCTGGCTGGTGCTGACCGATAACCAGATCGCCCACCTGCCCGACGCGCTCGGCC
>JBEVMD010000157.1:0-8130 GCA_040508835.1 Duganella sp.
AAACCGACGACGGTTGCCATCGCGTTGCGTCGCGTGCTGCGTCTGCTCATCTGTGTTGCTCCTTGCTGATCCATCGGGGAGATCGCCGGATGCCACGGGCCTGCCGGGCTTGCCTCCGGGCGGGTACGCGCACCGCGGGCATGACCTGCTTGCCGGTACGCCCGGCGGACCATAGACGCAAATCGAAAGATATGGGAATAAAACGAAAGTTATTTATCGCTCGTTTTGGTATTTATGCGACCGACTTCACGCTTGTGGGCGCGCGGCGCCGTGGCGGTGCTGGCCTGCAACAAGGACGTGCAGCGCGGGGGCGATGTAGCTATGGTGGCGGCCCGCTTGCAAAGAACCCCCATGAAACGAAGCTACGACCCAGCGCTGACCACCGACCCGCATGCCCCGCTCTACCGCGTGGACAAAGCGGTGCTGGCCGCCCAGAAGACGCTGGACGCCGCCATCGATGCCAAGCGCCACCACACCCGCCACAGCCTGGCCCAGGAAGTGATCAAGGAAGCCCGCGAGAGCCTGCGCCGCGCCGATCAGGCACGCGCACTGAAGGTGAAGGAGCTGGCGCAGAAGGCATCCGCGGGTAAGGAGTGAGGAGACCATCCTCCTGCCGTCGGCAACATGGTCCGGGCGGGACATCGGATGCGGTTTGAACCATTCGGAACTCCCGAATGGTTGGTTCAGGATCGTGCGCGCTTCGTCTCAGACTGAGAAAGACCGTCCTGAGAAAAACCGTCTCGCGCCGAGCACGGCCTTCACGCCACCAGCCGCTCGATGCGCGCAGGCAGATCGCCCAGCGCCAGATGCGCTTCTTCCAGTTCGTAGTCGGCCTGCAGGCCAAGCCAGAAGCGTTCGGTCGTGCCCAGCGCCGCGGCCAAGCGCACGGCGGTGTCGGCAGTGATGCCGCGCTTGCCCAGCACGATTTCATTGATGCGGCGCGGTGGCACGCTGGTGGCACGGGCCAACGCGTTCTGGCTGATACCCATCGGCTCAAGAAACTCCTCGAGCAGCACTTCGCCGGGGTGGATGTTGGGCAGGGATGCCATTGACGGATGCCTCATGCTCAGTGGTAATCGACGATTTCGATCTCAGTGACGTCGCCTTCCGCCCATCGGAAGCAGATGCGCCATTGATCTTGATCGTTGATCCGGATGCTGTACTGGCCGCGGCGACTGCCTTTCAGCGCTTCGAGTCGATTGGCGGGCGGGATACGCAGACCGTCCAGATGGGCCGCGGCATTGAGCATGCGCAACTTGCGGCGCGCGACCGGCTGAATGTCGGCCGGCAACCGGCGGGAGCGCTCGCCCAACAAGATCTTCTCGGCTTTCTTGTCGATAAAGTTCCTGATCGCACGCGCGCCATAACGGACTTCGTTATATGACGCAATTCGTCATGGATGGATTCAACGATGCAGTGCTGGGGGTTCGTCACAACTCACGCGCACACGTCCTTCGAACGTATAAGTCGTGCTTACACGCTGCCGCTCATCCAGCTTCCCTGCGTCACCCAGACCGACCCGGCTTCCCGCCACACCTAAATGCGGGCCTGCGCGCCATCAGAACAATGCGCCCTGGGTGGGCTCCCGCGGGATCTCATCCATGACCGCTGTCGGAGCCAGTGGGCGGGCGGCTGACGCCGAGTCGTCACCCAACCGCCATGCCAACCCCGACATACGCACAGCATGGCGGGCCAGGGCATAGCGCAGCACCTGGGCGCTGCCGGCGACGTGCAGACGCGTGCGGGCGCGGGTGATAGCGGTATAGACCAGCTCGCGCGACAGCACGCGGCTGTCGTTGCGCGGCAGCTGCAGCCAGACTTCGTCGAACTCGCTGCCTTGGGCCTTGTGCACGGTCATGGCAAAGGCGCTTTCGTGCGCGGGCAAGGCGGCCGGATGGAAGGCGCGCACCTCGCCGGAGGCATCGCCGGCAAACCAGGCCATCAGCGCGCCGCGTCCATCAGCGAGACAGAGGCCGATGTCGCCATTGAACAGGCGGTGGCGGTAGCTGTTCTCGGTGATGAGCAGCAGCCGGCCATGGAACCAGGCCGGCGTGGCCCCGGTGCGGCGGCCGGACAGCAGCTCCTCGATGCGCGCATTGAGTCCGCGCACGCCCTGCGGGCCCTGGCGCACGGCGGTGAGCAGGCGCAGGCGCTGGGCCATGGACAGAGCGGTCGCCGGATCGGGCGCGTCGGCCAGGCTGCGCCAGTGCGCCAGCAGTGCGTCGCGCCCTGCCTCGAACGGGTCCAGCACGTCCTCGTGGAACGCCACGCCGCGCAAGCGGCCGCCGCGCAGCAGCGACAGCGCGGTGTCGGCATCGCCGATGCGTGCGGCATCAGCCAGCGGGGCGAGGTCGAAGTCCGCATCCTGGCGATAGCCGCGCAACAGCTGCACGCGGTGCCCGCGCAGGCGGCCGGTTGTTTCATCGACAGGCGTGGTGGGACCGAGCAGCGGCTGCAAGGCGGTGGCGTCATCGGCGCGCAGCGCGTTGCCGGGGCCAGCCGCGGTGAGGATGGCGGCCAGCACGTCGCCGGCTTCGACCGAGGGCAACTGGTCGGCATCGCCCAGCAGGATGAGCTGGGTGCCGGCGGCCACGGCTTCGACCAGCTTGCACATCAGCGGCAGGTCGACCATGGAGGCTTCGTCCACGACCAGCACGTCCAGCGGCAGCGGGTTGTCCTGCGTGTGGCGGAAGGTGGGGCTGTCGGGGATGACGCCGAGCAGGCGATGCAGCGTGCTGGCGGTGTCCGGCAGCGCGGCGCACAAGTCGGCATCCACGCCACTGGCGACGATGGCCTGTACCGCGCGGCGCAGGCTTTCGGCCATGCGCTCGGCGGCGCGGCCGGTGGGCGCGGCCAGGGCAATGCGCGGCGGTTGATTGCCAGACGCGGCGGCCAACGCAATGCGCAGCACCAGCAGGCGGGTGATGGTGGTGGTCTTGCCGGTGCCGGGGCCGCCGGTGACCAGCAGCAGGGCACGGCGCAGCGCCAGCGCGGCGGCGCGGGCCTGGCGGTCGTCGCCCTGCATGGCGTCCGGGAACAGCGCGGCGAACACATGGCCTACGGCGTCGAGGTCGTCAGCGTTCGGCGCCTGCGCGGCGATGCGCTGCAGGCCGGCGGCCAGGCGCGCTTCGTACTGGCGATAGCGACGCAGGTACAGCAGGCCGGTCGTTTCCCCGATCTGTTCGAACACGAGCGGCGTGTCGGTGCTGGCCGCAGCCAGTGCGTCGTCGGGCTGGGCGACCCATGGCGATGCACGCAGTTGTGCGGCCCAGCGGTCGGCGTCGGGCCACGACAGCTCGGCATCGACCAGCAGCTGCGGCCGCGCGGGATCGAACCCGGCATGGCCGTTGGCCACGGCCAGCGAGGCCAGCGCGGCGGCGGCAAGCACGTCATCCGGCGTGCCGGGCTGCAGGCGACGCAGGCTCTGCGCGAACGCGTGGTCCAGCGTACGCAGGTGGCCCTTGGCATAAAGGTCGTTGAGCAGGCTCATGCCGCGGCCCCTGCATGCGTATCCTTGGGCGTCTCATCCTTGGGCGTGCCGGCGAACAGCGCATCCAGCGCGTGGATCAATGCCGGGGTGAAGCGCAGCGCATGCACGCCGGGCGACGCGGCCAGCGTGGCATCCAGGCCGCGACAGAACAGATAGCGGATGCCACCGAAGTCGCGCGCGTAGTCGTACGCCTCGCTCAGTCGGAAGCGCAGCCAGCGGTGCAGCGCGAGGGTATAGATCAGCGCCTGCAGGTCGTATTCGCTATGGGCCATGGCGCGCTGCATCGCCACGGCGTCGTAGGCCGGCAGGCGATTGGATTTGTAGTCCAGCACATACCAGCGGCCTGCATGGGTGTAGGTGAGATCGATCAGGCCAGTCATCAGGCCTTCCAGCGTGCGGCGCAGGCCGAAGCCATGCCGGTCCTGCACCAGGCCATGCGCATGCAGCAGGGACAGCAGCGCCTCGATGGCGGTGGGCTGCAGCGCGAACTGGAACTCGATTTCCGCGCGCCGCGCGTCGACCGGCACATCGCACAGACGCACGCCTTCTGGCAGGGCGACGGTGAGGGTCTGGCCGATCAATGCGGTCAGCACCGCCACGCCATCGTCGAGTTCACCGACGGCATACCCACCGCCCTTCAACGCAGTCTCGATGGTGCTGCGCTCGTCGGCCGGCGCGGCATCGCCGGCACGCCAGTCGCGCCACGCGCCGAAGTCGCCTTCCTCCAGCGCCTCGTGCAGCACCACGCCGAAGCGGTTGCCGGCAAAACGCGGGTCGAACGCCTCGACGGGCTGCGGCGCGGTGTCCGCACCCTCGCTGCCGTGCGCGTCCTCGGGTTCATCGCGGCCACCGGCCGCGGCTACGGTGGCGCGCGTGGAAAGGTCGGCGCCGCCGCTGTCCGCATTGGCCAGCTGGGTGAAGCTGTAAACCCACCAGTCCGGCGCGAGCGGGCGTTCGACGCGCCGCGCGGCAGGCACGTCGCCTTCGCTGACCGGCGGCAGCCACGGCAAGGCGGCCGGCGCGCTGGCGTCACGGACGATGCCGGCGATGTCATCGGGCAGGTCCTTCAGCATCGGCGCCAGCGCGGTCTGCGGCGCGTTGTAGAACGCGCCGGTGGCGATCCACAGCGCGTGTTCGGCGCGGGTCAGGCCGACGTAGAGCAGGCGCGCGTCTTCGGCACGCTGGGCATCGGTCCACAGGCGCCGCGCCGCGTCCCAGCCAAACAACTCTGGCTGCAGTTTCCAGTGCAGCACGCGCTGGCCGTCTTCGTCCGCGACCACGCAGGCATGGCCCGGGTCGGGCGGCTTGCCGCCGATGCCCACGAACGGCAGGAACACCAGCGGATATTCCAGGCCCTTGGACTTGTGCAGGGTGACGATCTGCACGCGGCGCGCATCGGACTCCAGCCGCAGCTGCTGTTCCTCGTCGTTGTCGTCGGCCTGGACGATGCGCTGGCCCAGCCAGTCGACCAGGCCCTGCGGGCCCAGCGCGTGGGCATCGGCCTGCTGCAGCAGCTCGCCCAGCTGCAGGTAATTGGTGAGGCGGCGCTCGCCATCGAGCAGGCCAAGCAGGCGCTCGGCGTTGTCGGCGCACAGGTCCGACACCAGCGCCAGCGGCCCACCGCGTTGCCAGCGCTCGCGCCAGGCCAGCGCCCTGCGCTGCCACTGGCCATGCGCGCCGCCATCGACGTCCAACGCGGCGATACCCGCGGCGTCCACGCCCAGCAACACCGTGGCCAACGCCGCGCGCAGACGGCCATCGTCGGCGGTGTGCAGCAGGGCCAGCAGCAGGGTCAGCAAGTCGTGCGCCTCGGGCGTGGCGAACAGGCTCTGCTTGCCGGCGGCCACGGCAGGAATGCCAACCGCTGCCAATGCCTGTTGGATGCGCGTGGCCTCGCCGTGCTTGCGCACCAGCACCGCGATGTCGCCGGGCTGCACCGGCATGCCATTGATCAAGGCGGTGCCGGCGCGCGCTTCGCTCAGCACGGCGTGGATCGCGGCGACGCAGGCGTGCGTGGCGAGTTCACGCGAACGCTGCGCGCCATGCGGCCTGCGCCTGCCCTTGTCGTCCGGTGGCGCTTCCGGCGCCTGCCACAGCGTCAGCGCGGGCGCCTCGGCGCCAGCACGCCGGTAGTCGGCATCCACGCGCTGGGTGCCGGGCAGCACGCGATGGAACTTGATCTTCTCGTCGAGAAACGCGGTGTCGCCGGCCTGCGTGTACAGCGCATCGATCGCCGCCAGCACCGACGGACGCGAACGGAAGTTGCGATCCAGCGCCGGCGCGGCCTGCGCCTGTTGCGCGGCCTGCAGATAGGTCTGCACGTCGCCACCGCGGAAGCCGTAAATGGCCTGCTTGGGATCGCCGATCAGGAACAGGGCGGGCGTCAGCGACGCCGCGCGCGTGGCGTCTGAATTGCCGAACACGGTGCGGAAGATGTCCCACTGGCGCGTGTCGGTGTCCTGGAACTCGTCCACCAGCGCGATGGCGTATTGCGCGCGCAGGAGCTGCACCAGGGTCTGTGCGTCCGCCCCGGTGAGCGCGTCGGCCACGCCATCGATCAGGTCGTCATAGGTCTGCACGCGCAACTGCTGCTTGCGCTGGGCCAGGCGCGTGCGCGCCTGATCGCACAGGGTGTGCAGCAGGCGCACGCGGGCGCGTTCCTGCACCGCGGCCACGTCGGCCACGGCCGCCAGATACGGCGGGATCAAGGCGCACAGTGGCGAGGTCGGCGTACGACCACGGTGGTCCTTGTTGGTCTTGGCTTCCAGCGTCTCCGGCAGCAGCATCGGCAGCTTGGCATGCGGCGGCGCGGACCAGTCGCGCGTGGCGCACCACTGCCCAAGCTCGTGCCACAGCGCGTGGATCCACGCCGCCTTGTAGCTCTGGCCGTTGAGGATCTTGTTCTCGACCGCGTCGAGCAGCGTGGCGCGGAAGGTATCGCCATGTGCGGCTAGGCCATCGGCCAGGGCCTGCGAGGCGCGATGCAGCTCGGCCTCGATGCGCTCGGGGCTGTCGGCCTCGACCGGCATCGGCGGCAGCAGCACGGGCTGGCGGATCAGTTCGGCTAGATCGCGTGCCAGGCCGTCCGGGCCGCTGGGCCACAGCGACATCAGCAGCAGCGCTGCGTGCGCATCGGCAGCGGTGCTGCGCCACAGGTCGGCGGCCAGTTCCTCGCGCAGCGCGCGGTCGTTGGCCAGCAGCTCGGGCGGGGCGAAGGTCTGGCCGCTTTCCAGCGCGTGCTCGCGCAGCACGCGGGCGCAGAAGCCGTGGATGGTGAAGATCGCCGCCAGGTCGATTTCGTCGGCGGCCTGCTGCAGGCGTTGCTTGAGTTTGGCGGCCGTCTCCGCGCCGGCCTGCAGGTGCGCGGCGATGATCGCCCGGCTCAGCGCCGCATCGGGTGCCTCGTCGTCGGCAGGCACTGTGTCGACCAGGCGCGCGGCCAGGGTCAGGCGCTCGCGGATGCGCTTGCGCAGTTCCTGTGTGGCCGCTTCGGTGAAGGTGACGGCGAGGATCTGGCCGATGCGCAGGCGCTGTTCGACCACCAGCCGCGTCACCAGCGTGGCCAGGGTGAAGGTCTTGCCGGTGCCGGCACTGGCCTCGATGAGGTGGGTGCCAGCGAGCGGAAGCGTGAGGAAGGCGTCGACCGTCGTCATGCCTCGAGCTCCGTCTCGGGATCGATGGCGACGCGATGGCCGTCGTCGAAGCCGGCGTGGATTACGCCCTGCTCCACCGCACTGAAGATCGCGAAGCTGGTGTCCGCAAATTGCCGCAGCAGCGCGGCATCGGTGAAGGGGTCGCGGCCACGCAGGGCCAGCCGGTAGGCATCGCCACGGCTTTCGCCCCAAGCGCGCTCGCTGCCGCGCCAACGACTCGTGGCCGCCTTGACGGCCTTGTCGGGGTCGTCGGCGCTGAAGTATTCCCAACCGCTGTAGGGACCGAACGGCAGCGGCGCTTGCAGGCCCTGCGCGCGCAACGCGAGCAGGTGTTGCAGGACGGCGCGGGCCTGGGCCTGGTCGAGGGGCGCGCGCTCGAACGGGCCGACGCTGTCCTCGCCTTCATGGAAGCGCACCAGCGGCAGGTCCAGTCCCGCCGCGTTGGCGACCAGCCAGTCCAGGCCGTGGCGGATCGCGGCCGGGCCGTTCATCGCGCCCAGGCGCACGTGGGCCAGGCCCTGGGGGTAGAGACCGTCGAGGCGGCCGTGCAGACGCACGCCGTCCAGCGCCAGCTCCACCCGCTGCGTGCCGCGCGGCGCATTGCCGCACCAAGTCGAGAACGCCTGCGCGTACGGCTGCAACCCGGCGACCAGCGCGTCCAGCTGGCGTTGCCCGAGGGGTCCGGATGGCAGCAGCGCCCGCGCGCGAAGTTGCTGGTAAAGACCGGCATCGTCGCCGGCGAGCAACGCGTCGAAGACCTGCTGTTGCAGCAGCGCCTTCTCCAACCCCCGGCCGGGCGTGAGCAGGGGTTCGATGTCCTGGCCGGCGTCGGCCGCGTCGGCCAGGCGCAGGTCCAGGCGCTGGCGCAGGAACTGCTCGGCCGGTGCGGTGAAGAAGCGGCGCAAGGCCTCCAGCGACAGGACATCGTCCTGCAGCGCGCGCGGCGGCAGCGGCGCGTCGAACCACGGCGCCAAGGGCGCGCGCGTC
>JBEVMD010000163.1:0-7619 GCA_040508835.1 Duganella sp.
CACCACGCGCCTGGCGGACGGCAGCTTCCGTGGCCTCACCGCCAGCTCCTTCAATTCGGTGTCGCTCGATCCGCCGCTGGTGCTGTGGAGCCTGTCCAATGGCGCCAACAGCATGCCCATCTTTACCGGCAACTCGCACTACGTGATCAACGTGCTCAGCGCCAGCCAGGCCCATCTGGCCAAGCTGTTTGCCACGCGCGGCGCCGACCCGTGGGCCACTGCCGAGTACGAGCTGTCGCGCACCGGTCACCCGATCCTGAAAGGCGCGTCGGCCTGGTTCGAATGCCATAACCGCAGCCGCTATCCCGAGGGCGACCACGTGATTTTTGTCGGGGAAGTCGAATTGTGCGAGTTCTCGCCCAGCCCGCCGCTGATCTTCCACGGCGGCCAGTTCGGCAGCTTGGGCTAAAACCCAAAATTGGTGTCGCCATTAGAAAAGCCGCCCCGCCACCGGCGGCTTAGAATGCTTGCAGCATTCACTATAATGAGAGACCACCATGAGCCACGCCCGCGCCCAGTTCCACTGGGATGATCCCCTGCTGCTGGACCAGCAACTGACCGACGAAGAGCGCATGGTGCGCGACGCCGCTGCCGCGTATTGCGGCGACAAGCTGGCCCCGCGCATCCTCGAGGCCTTCCGCCACGAAAAGATGGACACCACCATCTTCCGCGAAATGGGCGAACTGGGCCTGCTCGGTCCCACCATCCCCGAACAATACGGCGGTCCCGAACTCAACTACGTGGCCTACGGCCTGATCGCGCGCGAAGTCGAGCGCATCGATTCCGGCTACCGCTCGATGATGAGCGTGCAGTCGTCGCTGGTGATGGTGCCCATCTACGAATTCGGCACCGAGGCGCAGCGCCAGAAATACCTGCCCAAGCTGGCCACCGGCGAATGGATCGGCTGCTTCGGCCTGACCGAACCGAACCACGGCTCCGATCCGGGCGCAATGATCACCCGCGCCAAGAAGGTACCGGGCGGCTATGCGCTGTCCGGCGCCAAGATGTGGATCACCAATTCGCCAGTGGCCGATGTGTTCGTGGTATGGGCCAAGGACGACGAAGGCGCGATTCGCGGCTTCATCCTCGACAAGGGCATGGCGGGCTTGAGCGCGCCAGCCATCCACGGCAAATTCGGCCTGCGCGCGTCGGTGACGGGCGAGATCGTGATGGACAATGTGTTCTGCCCGGAAGAAAACGCCTTCCCCGACGTGCGCGGTTTAAAAGGTCCGTTCACCTGCCTCAACTCGGCCCGCTACGGCATCGCCTGGGGCGCGCTCGGTGCGGCGGAAGCGTGCTGGCACACGGCGCGCCAGTACGTGCTGGACCGCCAGCAGTTCGGCCGTCCGCTGGCCGCCAACCAGCTGGTGCAAAAAAAAACTGGCCGACATGCAGACCGAAATCACGCTGGGCCTGCAGGGCTGTCTGCAGCTGGGCCGCATGAAGGACGCCGGGACGGCGGCCGTGGAAATCACGTCGATGATGAAGCGCAATTCGTGCGGCAAGTCGCTCGACATCGCCCGCGTGGCGCGCGATATGCTGGGCGGTAACGGCATCTCCGACGAGTTCGGCATCATCCGCCACATGGTGAACCTCGAAGTGGTCAACACCTACGAAGGCACGCACGACATTCACGCCCTGATCCTGGGCCGGGCGCAGACGGGCATCCAGGCGTTCCAGTAACGCGCCGAAGGTACGGACGAAAAAAAACCGCGCCGGGTTCAGCGCGGTTTTTTTGTTTTAGAAGCCCAACCCCTTGAAGTTGTAGCCCACGCTGATGCTGGCTGCCACCGGATCGAGGCGTACATCCTGGGTCTGGCCAGTCGAGAAGTGTACCTTGGTCTTGAGCTTGGTCTTGATGACGGTGGCGTCCAGGAACCAGTTGTCGTCGATGCGCCACGTCGCGCCGATCTGGCCGCTCACGCCCGCCTTGTCGTCGAGCTTGTACGAGGCGCCGGAGCCGCCCGTGTTCAGGATCGCCGTCAGCTGGGCCGAACCGCGTTCCTTGACGAACATGGCGTACGTCACGCCCAGGCCCACGTACGGACGGAAGGTCGCGTTGGCCGGCATGAAGCGGTACTGGATGAAGGCGGTCGGTGGCAGCACTTTGGCGTCGCCCAGCTTGCCCGTGCCGGTAATCGAACCGGCGCCGATCAGGTCGTGCTTGTACGGCACGCCCAGGTCCAGCTCGGCCGACCAGTTATCGGTGAGCATGTAGGCAATGGCAAAGCGCGGCTTGGTGTCCGACTTGACGTCGGCCTGGGTGCCCGGCAGCGCGGGCGCCGAAACGTCGCCCGAGTCCACTTTCGGGGTGATCTTGTTCAGGCCCAGGGTGCCCAGCCAGGTGCCGGCCGTTTGTTGCGCCGAGGCGGCCGTGGCCACCGACATTGCGGCCGCCAGCACCAGCAGTTTGAGCGAGGATTTCTTCATAGCGTCTCCAGATATTTTTTTTCGTCGTGTCTTGGCGTCGTCCGCCGGCGCCGCCCCTCAGGCTGGCGCCGGCCGCGACAAGAGAATTACAGCCAGCCCTTGGTCACCAGCGTGCGCGAGACATAACGCGCCAGCAGCAGGTTGTTGTACGGAGTCGGATGGACCTCGTCGGCAAACGAGTAATGGCTGATGTCGCCCGATTTCAGGTTGCTGCCGTTGCACACCAGCGACGTGCCCAGCGGATTCTTGGGAGCGGTCAGGTCGCATGCCGGCTCGGACACATTGGTCAGGCCGTACGGACCGGGATTGGTGGACTGGTCGTTGCTGACCCAGAACACGTCGACGATCGCCACTTTCGGTTCGTTGGCCAGGCCGTTGGCCAGGGCCGTATTGAAGGCGCTGACCATGGCGTTGATCAAAGTGCGCGTTTCCGCCGACTGGCCGCGGCCCGACGGCGTGGTGGCCACGTCCGGCAGGTTGTTCACGGTGACGTAGTTGGCGCCGTTGGCAATGATCTGGCTTTTCACCAGCGCGGCCAGTTCGGTGCCGGCCGTGCCCAGCGCGGTCACCAGTGCGGGGCCGTTGGCGGTGGCATACGCGGCGCCGGCGGCAGCGCCGGCGGCATTGCCGGCCGTGGTGGCGGCGGCCGTGGCGCGGGCCACCATCGGGCTGTAGACGGCTTGCGCCGCGACAGCGCTGTTACCCGGCTGGATGGCAGCGGCGCCGATGGCCGCCTGGGTAATGGTGGTCTGGGTGCTGCCGGTGCGGGCCGCCTCGGTCCGTGCAGCGGTCGTGATGGCAGCGGCGGCGCTGACCGGATCGGTGGCGCCGGCGGCCAGTTGCGGCACCAGGCTTTGCAGATACGCGGTGGCGCCGGCAGCCGCGCCGGCCGTGGTACCGGCAGCAGTAGCGGCCGCGCTCAGGGTAGCCAGCTGGACCAGCACGTCGTTACCGCCTGCCATGACGAACACGATCTCGTCGCCCTTGAACTTGCCGCCCACGGCAGCCAGGTGGTTGGCCACCTGCGTGACGACCGGGACGGTCAATGCACCGAGTGCGCTGCCGGTGCGGACGTTGCCGGCGCCGACAGGGTTGGTGACGCGGGCGCCGCCCTGGGCATAGCCGTAGCAACCGGTGTGCGTGGTGCGCGGCACGCTGAAGCCCTGCGCCGCATTGCCTTCCAGGCCAGTCATGGCGGCGCACGGCGCCGGCAGGCCCAGCTGGGCGGCCATCAGTTCGGTCCAGTTGCGGCCGGTCAGGGTGGTATTGATGGCGGTATTGTCGCCGTTGATGGTGAACTTGCCGCCCTTGAGGTTGGCCACGGTCCCCACGTTATAGCTGCCCACGTCGGACAGGCTGTCGCCGAACGTGACCTGCGAGCTGAACTTGACGCGGATGTTCTGGTCGCCCGCTTCCGGGCTGGAGCCCCCGCAACCGGCAAGAATGGCAAGCGCCATGGCGGCAAGGGCGAATTTGGTGTGACGCATATTGTCTCCTGAGAATATATTTTTATGGTCTGATACGAACGGGCGTGCTATTCGCGCCCAACTAGTCTGCCAGCGTTGATGGGGATTGTATAGCTGCGCACCAGCAATTTATAGAGGGGTGTGTTCAAAAAAGAACAGTTGCTCGGGGTTTCACGACGCAACTTAATATGTATCAAAACATAAACATGTCGCGGCGCAAAACACGCAAAAAATTATTGACTCAGGAACCGCGACAGGATGCCGGTGGAACCGAACACGGACCGGCGCAAGCGGTCGTTGACGCCCAGCCATGGGCCGTCCTGCGGTGGCGTTTCCACCAGGATGACGTCGGCCTGGACCAGGTCCATGGCGCGCAGCGCGGCATAGATCTCGTAAGCGTAGCCCACCGGTTCGGCCGGCAGGATGCGCTGGCAGTCGCCCAGCGCGGGCAGCGCGTGGCTGATCACGGCCACCTTGACGCCCTTGGCCTGCAACTGCGCCGCGATGGCCGCCAACGCCACGTGCTCGACCATGGTCACCGGCGTGCGTGGCGCATAGTGCGATTCCAGCGTGCCCGAGGCGCGCGGCGCGGCCTGGTCCGGTGCGGCCGGCGACTGGCCGATGACATCGGCAATCTGCTGCGCACTGATGTGGCCGGGACGCAGCAGCACCGGGCCGTGCGTGGCCAGGCGCGACAGGTCGACGATGGTCGATTCGATGCCCACCTGGCTGGAACCGCCCTCGAGCACCGTGCTCAACAGCTCGGCCGAACAGGCATCCTCGCCGGTGATCGAACCCTCGTCGGCGTCGTCGAGATGAAATTCGTCGCGCACGTGCTGCGCGGTGGTGGGACTGACGTTGCCAAACTTGTTGGCCGACGGCGCCGCCACCCCGCCCTTGCCCCCTTTGAAGGCGCTGAGCAAGGCGATGGCCACCGGGTGCGACGGGCAGCGGATGCCCACCGTATCCTGGCCGCCGGACACGGCGTCGGGAATGTGCTGGGCGCGCTTGAGGATCAGCGTGAGCGGTCCCGGCCAGAAGGCGTCGACCAGCTGGCGCGCTTCGGCAGGAATGTCCGTGACCCAATAATCGAGGTCGGCGCCGGGCGCCACGTGCACGATCACGGGATGGTCGTTGGGCCGGCCCTTGGCCTGGTAAATGCGGGCCACGGCCGCCGGGTTTTCGGCATCGGCGCCGAGGCCATAGACGGTCTCGGTGGGAAACGCCACCAGGCCGCCCGCTTCCAGCACGCGCGCGGCGGCGTCGATCTCCGCGGCGCTGGCAACGCTGGCAACGCTGGCAATAATGGCGCCGGCACTCACGGCGCGATACCGAGAATGGCGCAAGCGGCCAGCAGTTGCTGCTGCGCCTGTTCCAGCGTGGCGGCCACAAAGGTCAGATGGCCCATCTTGCGCGCCCGGCGCGGGTCGTCCTTGCCGTACAAATGCAGGCAGGCGCCCGGCAACGCCAGCACCTGGTCCCAGGGCGGCTCGCGTACTGCATCACCGTCGCCTTCGAACCAGACGTCGCCGAGGAGGTTGAGCATGACGGCCGGCGAATGCTGGCGCACGTCGCCCAGCGGCAACCGCGCCATCGCCCGCACCTGCTGCGCGAACTGGCTGGTGATGCACGCATCCATCGTGTAGTGGCCGCTGTTGTGCGGCCGCGGCGCCATTTCGTTGACCACCAGCGAGCCGTCGGTGAGCACGAAAAATTCGATGCACAGCACGCCCACGTAACCGAGTTCGGCCACAAAAGCTTGCGCTGCCTGCTGCGCTTTCACGGCGCTGTCGGCCGACACGTTCGGGCCCGGCACGGTGGTGGTAAACAGGATGCCGTCGCGGTGCACGTTTTCCGCAATCGGGTACACGACCGACTCGCCGTCGTGGCCGCGCGCGGTGAGGACCGAGACTTCATACGCCAGCGGCAGCATTTTTTCCAGCAGACAGGTCACCTGCCCCATGTCCGCAAACGCGGCGCGCACGTCGTCGCGCGTGGTCACGCGCACTTGCCCCTTGCCGTCGTATCCCATGCGCACGGTTTTCAGGATGCCGGGCAGCAGGTCGTCGGCAATTGCCGCGATGTCGGCCTCGCTGGCGATCACCTTGTGCGGCGCCGGCAGCACGCCGGACTTCCCTGCGCAATCGACAAAGAAACGTTTTTCGGCAATGCGGTCCTGCGCCACCGAGACGCCCTGGGCGTTGGGGGCAACAAATACGCTTTGCGCCAGGCGCGACAGGCTGTCGGCCGGCACGTTCTCGAACTCGGTGGTCACCGCCAGGCATTGCGCGGCCAGCGCGTCCAGCCCCGCGGCATCGCTGTAACCGGCCTCGATCAGGCGCTGGGCCACCTGCCCTGCCGGGCAGGCGTCGGACGGCTCCAGCACGGCCACCTGGTAGCCCATGCTTTGGGCGGCGTGGGCGAACATGCGGCCGAGCTGGCCGCCACCCATCACGCCCAGCCAGGCAGGCGGGTGGGCGGCGGGCAGCAACGGAGTAAACTTGGTATCGCTCATAAGTCTCTTACAACGGCAGGGTCATGGCCTTGGCGGCATCGGTTTGCGTGACGCGGAACGCTTCGAGCTGGTCGGCCAGCGCGTCGTCGGTGGCGGCAATCATGGCCACCGCCGTCAGCGCCGCGTTGGCAGCGCCCGCTTCGCCGATGGCAAAGGTCGAGACCGGCACGCCCTTCGGCATCTGCACGATCGACAGCAGCGAATCCTCGCCGCGCAAGTATTTTGACGGCACCGGCACACCGAGCACCGGCACGATGGTCATGGCAGCCACCATGCCCGGCAGGTGGGCCGCGCCGCCGGCGCCGGCAATGATGGCGCGCAGGCCGCGCGCGCGGGCGCTTTTCGCGTACGCATACATCTCGTCGGGCATGCGGTGGGCGGAAATGACTTGCGCCTCGAACGGCACGCCGAACTGTTTAAGAATAGCAACCGCGTGTTGCATCACGTCCCAGTCCGAGGACGAGCCCATGATGACGCCGACCAATGGCTGAGAGTTACCCACGTGAGGTTCAGTCATCTTAAGCCTTCAGCTTGGCGCCGGTCAGGCGCTCGATCGCTTCGAAATACTTGGCCTGGGTTTTGGCAATGACGTCGGCCGGCAGCGCCGGTGCCGGCGCGGTCTTGCCCCAGTCGGTCAGGGTTTCCAGGTAGTCGCGCACGAACTGCTTGTCGAACGACGGGGGCGACATGCCTACCGCGTACGAATCGGCCGGCCAGAACCGCGAGCTGTCGGCCGTCAGCACTTCGTCCATCAGGTGCATCACGCCGTCCTCGTCGAGGCCGAACTCGAACTTGGTGTCGGCAATGATGATGCCGCGCGTGGCGGCGTACTCGGCTGCTGCCGTGTACAGCTTGATGCTGACATCGCGCATCTTGGCAGCCAGTTCGGCACCGATGCGGCTTTCCATGTCGGCAAAGCTGATGTTTTCGTCGTGCTCGCCCAGGTCCGCCTTGGCAGCCGGGGTGAACAGCGGCTCGGGCAGCTTCTCGGCCTGTTGCAGACCCTCTGGCAGTGTGATGCCGCAGATGGCGCCCGTCGCCTGGTAATCTTTCCAGCCCGAACCGATGATGTAGCCGCGCACCACGGCTTCGACCATGATCGGCTTCAGGCGCTTGGCCACGACTGCGCGGCCCTTGACCTGTTCCACTTCGTCGGCGGACACCACGGACTCGGGCGCCACGCCGGTCAGGTGGTTCGGCACGATGTG
>JBEVMD010000180.1:0-7475 GCA_040508835.1 Duganella sp.
TATTCTCAAGCCGCCAGCTTTTTGAACACCCGGCTTGCCGCCGCAATGGTTTCGTCGATCACCGCATCCGTATGTTGGGCCGACACGAACCCCGCCTCGAACGCGGCCGGCGCAAAATACACGCCTTCGTCCAGCATGGCGTGGAAGAACGCGTTGAAACGTTCGCGGTCGCCGGCCATCATCTGCGCGTAGTTGTTGGGCGGCGTTGCGCTGAAGTACAGGCCGAACATGCCGCCCACGGAATCGGCGCAGAACACCACGCCGGCCTCTTTTGCCGCCGCCGTCAGGCCGGCCGCCAGGCGCGCGGCCGTGGCGCCCAGCCGTTCGTAGAACCCCGGCTCCTGGATCAGTTTTAAGGTCGTCATGCCCGCGGCCACCGCCACCGGATTGCCCGACAGGGTGCCGGCCTGGTACACGGCGCCCAGCGGCGCCATGTTGGACATCAGCTGCGCGCTGCCGCCGAACGCCGCCACCGGCAGGCCGCCGCCGATCACCTTGCCCAGCGCCGTCAGGTCGGGCTCGATGCCGTACAGCTCCTGGGCGCCGCCCAGCGCCACGCGAAAGCCGCACATCACTTCGTCGAAGATCAGCAGCGCGCCATGTTGCGTGCACAGGTCGCGCGTGGCCTGCAGGAAGTCCCGGTTCGCCTTGATCAGGTTCATATTGCCGGCCACCGGCTCGATGATCACGCACGCGATCTCGTCGCCGAAGTTGGCGAACGCCTCTTCCAGCTGCGCCACGTTGTTATAGTCGAGCACCAGCGTGTGCTTGACGAAGTCCTCGGGCACGCCGGCCGACGTCGGGTTGCCAAAGGTGAGCAGGCCGCTGCCCGCCTTGACCAGCAGCGAATCGGCGTGGCCGTGGTAGCAGCCCTCGAACTTGACGATCTTGTCGCGGCCCGTGGCGCCGCGCGCCAGGCGCAGCGCGCTCATGGTCGCCTCGGTGCCCGACGAGACCAGGCGCACCTGTTCCAGCGACGGCACCAGGCGGCAGATTTCTTCGGCCATTTCCACTTCGCCCTGGGTGGGCGCGCCGAACGACAGGCCGCGCGTGGCTGCCTCCTGCACCGCTTTCACCACTTGCGGGTGGGCGTGGCCGACGATGGCCGGACCCCACGAGCCGATGTAGTCGATATAGCGCTTGTCGTCGGCGTCCCAGAAGTACGGGCCTTCGGCGCGCGTGATGAAGCGCGGCGTGCCGCCCACCGAGCGGAAGGCGCGCACCGGCGAGTTGACGCCGCCGGGCGTGGTTTTCTGGGCGCGGGCGAACAGCGTGTCGTTGTTGGAGATCGTGGTCATGTTGGCATCTTCGTATCGGGTGAATAAAGCTGGCCGGCGCGGCATCTACTGCAGGTCGGCGGCCGTCGTGAGCAGGTGGAAAAAACGGTTCGGAACAAACTTCCCCATGCCGTAGCGCTGGGCGTGGGCCAGCGCGCCCACAGTGTACTCCTGCGCCGCAATCACCGCTTCGGGGGCGTCCGCGCCGCGCGCCATGAAGGCGGTGACCGCGGCCGACAGCGTGCCGCCGGCGCCGATGAAGGGGCCCGGCAAATGCTGCCAGGCGTCGTGACTGACCACGCCGTCCGTGTGGTACAGGGTGTTGGCCAGCGTGTTGGGCACGACCCGGTTGGCGACCTTGTCCTGCAGCGAGCCGGCCTGGGTGCCCGTGACCAGCACGTATTCGCAGCCCAGCGCGATCAGGTATTCCACGTCCGACTGCAGCATGTTTTCCTGGCCTTCGGCGCTGTCGCGCCAGGTCTCGGCCAGGCGGCCCAGCTCCACCACCGACAGCATCAGCAGCGTGGCCTGCGGCACCAGGAGCTGGCGCACGGCGGTGAGCAGCTCCTCGGCATCGTCGTCGGGCATGTCGGGCAGGCGGGAGCTGAACGGATCGAGGATCAGCGGCGCGTCGGGATAGTCGGACAGGATCTCGGCAATCGCCGCCACCTGCTCGACGTTGGTCAGGGCGCCGACCTTGAAGGCGGCCATGGTCATATCCTCGAGCACCACGCGGGCCTGGTCGGCGACCCAGTCGGGATCGATCTCCTGGGTGTCTTCGATGCGGGCGGTGTCGCCGATCAGCAACGCGGTGGTGGCGGCCAGGCCGGTACAGGAAAGGGCTGAAAACACCGCCAGGTCGGCCTGGACGCCGGTGGCGCCGGCAGGATCGGCAGCGCCGAAGCTTAATATGAGAGGAGAAGTTTGGTTTTGCACGGCTGGTAGATTAAGATACCTGATTCGGCATTTTACTTGATTGAAGGGTGGCAGAACGTGAGTAGCAATGAAACAACGCAGGAGTTCCAAACCTGGATGTGCCTGATCTGCGGCTGGATCTACGACGAGCAGGCCGGCCTGCCCGATGAAGGCATCGCCCCCGGCACCCGCTGGGCCGACGTGCCGATGAACTGGAGCTGCCCCGAGTGCGGCGCCCGCAAGGACGATTTCGAGATGGTCGCCATCTGATCCGTCATCACTGACCGCACGGCGGCGCGCCTGGCGGCCGCCTGCTATGTTATGGTGGAGCGATGAGTACAAGTACAGGTACCGCCGATGGCGTGACGATCATGGTGATCGACGACAGCAGCACGATCCGTCGCTCGGCCGAGCTGTTTCTGACGGCCGCCGGCTACCGCGTGGTGCTGGCCGACGACGGCTTCGACGCCCTGGCCAAGATCAGCGACCACCGCCCGGCGCTGGTCCTGTGCGACATCGTCATGCCGCGCCTCGACGGCTACCAGACCTGCACGCTCATTAAAAAAAGTGCAAAATTCCATACCACGCCGGTGCTCATGCTCTCGTCCAGGGAGAGCCTGTTCGACCGCGCGCGGGGCGCGCTGGCCGGCTCCGATGCGTATTTGACCAAACCGTTTACCCGGGACGGCATGCTGGCCGCAGTCCGGGAACACACGACGGGCAAGCCTGGCTGCATGCCGGTTCCGTCACCAGAATAAGAGACCCGCAGGGGGAAATATGGCCATTCAACGCATTTTGATCGTCGACGACTCGCCCACCGAGCGTTACTACCTGACCGATATCCTGGTCCACAACGGCTACACCGTGGACGTGGCGGAAAGCGGCGAGGAAGCGCTGGTCAAGCTGCGCGCCGTCAAGCCGGACCTGATCCTGATGGACGTGGTCATGCCTGGCGCGAACGGCTTCCAGGTCACGCGCTCGATCGCGCGCGATCCCGAGTTCAAGGAAGTGCCGGTGATTATCTGCTCGAGCAAGGACCAGGAAACGGACCGCATCTGGGGCATGCGCCAGGGCGCGCGCGACTACCTGGTCAAGCCGGTCAAGCCGGGCGACCTGCTGGACCGGATCGCGGCCCTCGGCTGACCGATGCAGGGCGACGCGGACGACATCCACTCCACTGCTGCCGATCCGGATCACCCGGCCGGCAGCGAGCGTCGCAGCCGGTTGCGCCAGTACCAGGTGCAGCTGCTCGAACGCATGCAGGCCGCCCGGAGCGGCGCCGCCGCCGGCGTGCGCGAACTGGGCGTGGTGATCAAGGGCCGTCACTGCCTGCTGGAGCTGACCCAGATCGGCGAGATCGTCACCGCGCAGGCGCTGGCGCCGGTGCCGCTGGCGCGCGACTGGTACCTGGGGCTGGCCAATGTCCGCGGTGACCTGACCGGCGTGATCGACCTGGCCCGCTATGCGGGGTGGGAGGACGGCGCAGGTGGTGTAGCCGCCAGCACCGGCGGCGCCGGCGCGCGGCGGTTCATCACTTTTTCGCCCAGGCTGGGATTCAACTGCGCGCTGCTGGCCGACCGCGTAGCGGGCCTGCGCCAGGCGTCCGACATGCGCGCCGTCGATCCGGTTGGCGGGCAGCCGGGATGGAGCGCGCAGCAGTTCGACGACGCCGACGGCCAGCGCTGGACGCTGCTCGACCTGGCGCAGCTGGTGCGCGAGCCGCGTTTCGGCGCGATCGGTTTTTAGCAACGGAGCAGGACATGGGTGTGGATCAGGGCACGTTCGATGGCAAGGCAGCGGAGCGCGACCGGTCGCTTCGCCAGGGCGCGCCGGTGCGCCTGCGCGACGCGCTGGGACGGCTGGTGGCGCCGCCCATGGAGCCCGCGCCACAGCCCGACCCGCAGCCCGAACCGCCGTCCGGCATGAAAAAGCTGCCGCTGATCGGCCACCTGTCCACCCAGCGCCAGTTGAGCATCCTGTCCACCGCGCTGGGCGTGTGCCTGAGCGTGAGCGCCGCCTGCGTGGCCCTCAACACCATCTACAGCGCCAACCGCTCGGCGCAAACCCAGGTAGCCAGCGACGCCCTGATGCACTCCCAGCGCATCGGCAAGGCCACGCCCAACGCGGTGCAGGGCAGCGACGAGGGCTTCCGCCAGCTGGAAGAAAGCCGGCGCGAACTTACCAACGACATCCGGCTCATGACGCGCGGCGGCAAGGTGCAGGGCCGCCAGCTGCGCGAACCGCACGGCGAGCTGGCCGACCTGGTGGCCTCCGTGCGCAAGCAGTGGACCGCCACCGACCTCGCGGCCGGCGTGATCCTCACCCTCAAGGGCGACTTGAGCGGCGTGGACAAGACCCTGCACAAACTGAACGCCATGTCGCCCGACCTGCTGGCGCGCGCCGAGGAACTGGGCGCCATCAAGGTTGCGCGCGGCGGCACCGTGCGCGAGGTGGCCGCGCTGGGCCGGCTCACCATGCTTACCCAGCGCATGAGCCGCAGCGCCAGCGAGTTCCTCACCGCCGGCGGCATCAGCTCCGAAACCGCATTCCAGCTGGGCCGCGACACCACCGTGTTCCGCAATACGCTGGACGGCTTCCTGAACGGCAGCGACGCGCTCGGGCTGGCGCCCGCGCGCGAGCCGGCGCTGCGCGAAAAAATCCTGCTACTAAAGGCGCAGTTCGAGGACTACCAGAAGCTGGTGGCCGCCATTCTCGACAAGCTCGATAAATTCAGCGCCGCCAAGAACGCCGAGCAGCTGATCTTCAACGAGAACGAGGCGCTGCGCCAGCGCCTGTACGTGCTGCAGCAGACGTACCGCGCGGAGCAGGATTCGCTGGGACTGGCCTTCTGGCTGATGGTGGCGGGAGGCTTGCTCACGCTGTCGATGGCGGCGGCCATCGGCCGCGTGCTGCTGGTGGATTCCAACAACCGCACGCGCGGCGCCGACCGCCGCCGCCGCGAGGCCGACGCCCTGCGCATCGCCTCGCAGCGCAAGGAAGAGGAGGCCAAGGCCACCAATGACCAGAACCAGGCCGCCATCCTGCGCCTGATGAACGAGCTGCAAAAGGTGGCCGACGGCGACCTGACGGTGCACGCCACCGTCTCGGAAGACGTGACCGGCGCCATTGCCGACACCGTCAACTACACGGTGGAGGAGCTGCGCATGCTGGTGGGCCGCGTGACCGCCACCGCCGAACAGGTGACCAAGGCGTCGCTGCAGGCGCACAGCGTGTCGAACGATCTGCTGCAGGTGTCGGAGCAGCAGTCGCGCCAGATCGAGGGCGTGAGCAGCACCGTGGTGGCCATGGCCGACCAGATCACCGACGTTTCGCGCTCGGCCAGCGAATCGGCCGCCGTGGCGCGCCAGTCGGTGACGGCGGCCGACATGGGCTCCACGGCGGTGGCGAACGCCATCTTCGGCATGCACGAAATCCGCGACCAGATCCAGGATACGTCCAAGCGCATCAAGCGCCTGGGCGAATCGTCGCAGGAAATCGGCGAGATCACCGAACTGATTTCCGACATCACCGAGCAGACCAACGTCCTGGCGCTCAACGCCGCGATCCAGGCTGCATCGGCCGGCGAGGCCGGGCGCGGCTTTACGGTGGTGGCGGAAGAAGTGCAAAGGCTGGCGGAGCGCTCCGCTGCCGCCGCCAAGCAGATCGGCGCGCTGGTGCGCACCATCCAGACCGACACCCACGACGCGGTGGCGGCCATGGAAAAATCCACGCGAGGGGTGGTGGAGGGCACGCGGTTGTCGGACGCCGCCGGCGCGGCGCTGAGCGACATCTCGCAGGTGTCGCACCACCTGGCCGAACTGATTTCGGGCATCGCCCGCGCCACCAGCGAGCAGGCCACGTCGGCCGGCGGCGTGGCCAAGAACATCCAGCTGATCCTCACCGTCACCGAACATACCCGGGAAGGCACGCAGCACACGGCGCAGTCGATCCACCGGCTGTCGGTGCTGGCGCAGGAACTGAAAAACTCGGTGGCGCGGTTCCGC
The DNA here is from genome assembly GCA_040508835.1 of Duganella sp. GTDB lineage: Bacteria > Pseudomonadota > Gammaproteobacteria > Burkholderiales > Burkholderiaceae_D > Rugamonas. Next base: position 6,197 of record JBEVMD010000180.1, read on the forward strand.
ATCGCCTCCTGAGCGGCACACCATTGAAAGGCCGGCACCAGCATGACTACCACTGATATCTCGACTCCTCCGACATTCGACACGGGCCCGCTGTCGTGGGTGATGGTGGAAATCCGCGAAGCGCTGGCGCGCTCGCGCACCGCGCTGCTGGAAGCCGGCGGCCGCGCGCCGGAAGACCAGGCCACCCAGCTGCAGCTGGCCAAAACCCATCTGCACCAGGCGCACGGCGCGCTGCAGATGGTCGATGTGCAGGGCGCGGACCTGGTCACCGCGCTGGCGGAGACGGCGCTCGAGCGCTTCAAGTCCGGCGCCGTCAAATGCACCAGCGACCATGTGCATACCGTCTCGCAGCTGTACCAGGCGCTGGTGGAGTACCTGGAAGAACTGCTGGCCGGCGCGCCGCCGCAGCCGGCCAGGCTGTACCCGTACTATCGCGACGTGCTGATGATGACGGGCGCGGAGCGCATCCATCCCGCCGACCTGTTCTTCCCCGATCTGACGCGCACGCCGGACCTTGCCAAATCTGCCGAATCTGGCGAACCTGCCGACACCGCACCCGACTACGTGGCCATGCGCCAGCGCTTCGAACGCGCGCTGCTGCCGTATCTGAAAAGTCCGGGCGCGGCGCAGCAGCAGGAGCATGCCGCCACGCTGCAGGACGCCGTGACATCGGTGGCGGCCGCGCAGCGGGACGGGAAAGCGCATGCGTTCTGGCTGGCGATGCAGGCGTTCGCCGAACTCGTGGCCAGCGGCGACCTGGCCGCCAGCGTGCAGGTCAAACAGCTGTTCGGCATGATCAACCTGCAGCTGCGGCGCCTGAGCCAGGGCAATCCGGCGCAGCCCGACGCCATGCTGCGCGACGCGCTGTTCTTCATTGCCATGGCCGGTCCCGATGCCGGGTCGGCCACGGCGCGCGCGCTGGGCGCCGGGTTCGGCCTGTATGGACTGGTGCCGGCCGATATCGAGGCGCGCCACTACGGCCGGATCGACGTCGCAGCGCTGGAGGACGCGCGCGCCCAGGTGGCGCAGGCGCAGGACGCGTGGGGCCAGCTGGCCGATTCCAACGGCGAGGACGAGGAAGCGGAAATGGCGTTTGCCGGTGCGCTGGCCGATGGCGCGGCTGCCTGCGACCGGCTCGACGTCGCGGCGCTGGGCGCCTTGCTGCGCCAGGTGCAGCAGGCCACCGCCGTCAACGATCCTGGCCTCGACTATCCGGCGCTGGTGGCGGAAATCACGACCGCGCTGCAGTTTGCTGCGCACAGCCTCACGCAGATGCGCC
>JBEVMD010000205.1:0-6024 GCA_040508835.1 Duganella sp.
GACATTGGGAATTTTACGCAGCACCAGGTCGGTCATGGCGGCCTGGGCCACCAGCCACAGCAGGATAATGTCCATCGCATTCCACATGGCGCGCTCCGAAAAAGGCTTTCCAGCCCGACTGCGGCTGGAAAGCCGGGCCGTCAGGTGGAAGGTGTCGGCGTGGTGGCGCCGGTGATTTCCCTAGCGATGTTCTGGAACGCGGTTTTCAGCACCGGTACCAGAAAACCGAAGGCGGCGACCACCGCTGCGACCATGGTGGCGGCGATCAGGCCATACTCGATGGCTGTGATCCCCTCCTCGTCGGACGCGAACTCTTTTGCTGCTGCAATGAGCGATGTCATGATGAACTCCTTCTGTGAGTCGAGTATGAGTCGATGAAGTACCCCTGGCGCGATGACCTGCGCCATTGGGATTCACTATACGGAGCGGGCAAGGGAAAGAGTTGACGTGAGACAAGTTTTCCTTGTGGAATCATTTTGCGATCTCAAGGAATTGCCTGATGGCACTGCTATAGTTTTTTTTCGCACACAAGAATTGCCTTGATTGCAAAAAGATATTATCCTGCTTAGCTTAATCTTTGGAAAGGCGACAAGGTTGCTGCCGAGATCAAAGATTTTGGGTCCATGATATCGCCGCCAGGGCGAACCCCATACAGGACAGCGTTTTTCTCCAGAGAAGAAAATGGATTCCCTACTGAAACACATGGTGGACATGACCGGCCACCGCGATCATACGATGCTCGACATCTCGGTGATCTCGGCGGTGCAGGAACTTGCCCACGCCAGCCGCACGCGGGTGCTGACCCTGGCCGTTGTCCGCGGCAAGATTTTTGTCCGCGCCCGCGCCGAGATCGTGGACGGCGAACCGGCCACCATGGTGGATACCTCGGACCAGCACCATCCGGGCGAACCGATCGAGTGCTACCCGGCGCTGGCCGCCTGCATCGCCCGCCACGAAGCGAGCGCGGACGTGGCCAACGACAGCGGCGGCCACACGCTGTGGCTGCCCATCTGGCTGGGCGACAAGGCCGACACGTGCCTGGAGATCGTCAACCCCACGCCGTACACCAGCGCCACCATCCAGGTGATCGGTGGCGTGGTCAGCGTGTACCGCAATTTCCAGAACCTGCTCGACTACAGCGAACGCGATTCGCTGACCGGCCTGCTCAACCGCAAGACCTTCGACGACCAGCTGGCCAAGATGCTGGCCGCCAGCAGCGACCAGGAGTCGCTCACGCTGCCGGGCGAAACGGAGCGCCGCCAGCACGGCGAAGAGGAACGGCAATGGCTGGCCGTGGTGGACGTCGACCATTTCAAGCATGTCAACGACCGCTTCGGCCACCTGTACGGCGACGAGGTGCTGATCCTGATCGCCAACCTGCTCAATTCGTCGTTCCGGGCGCAGGACCGCGTGTTCCGCTTCGGCGGCGAGGAATTCGTCGTGCTGCTGCGCTCGACCACGCTCGACAACGCCAAGAAAATCATCGAGCGCTTCCGCCAGAACGTGGCCTCGCACGATTTTCCGCAGGTGGGCAAGGTGACGGTGAGCGTGGGCTTCGTCAGCATCACGGCGTTCGAACCGCCCGTCATCGTGCTGGGCCGCGCCGACCAGGCGCTGTACTACGCCAAAAGCCACGGCCGCAACCTGGTGTGCCATTACGACGAGCTGCTGAGCGACGGGCTGTTGCAGAGCACCGAGTCGAACGACACGGCCGAATTCTTCTAGCAGCCCCCCGACGGCAGGGTTGGCGGGATTACGCCAGCGTCAGGAACCGCATCGGGTCCACATTCCATTTCGACGCCGACTCGTGGCCCACGATCTTGTCGGCGCCGCCAAAGCCCAGGCCGCGCGACAGGTCGACCGTCTCGGGCTTGATGTAGACGTTTTGCCGGGTATTGAAAAAGACGTTGACCTTGGGCGCCAGCAGGTTCGATTCGTGCGGTTCGATCACCACGCCCAGCCGCCCCGACTCCAGCATCACCATCGTCCCCACCGGGTAGATGCCCACGCAGCGCATGAACTCCTGCGCATACTGCGGGTTGAAGTGGTGCTTGCTCCATTCATAGATCTTGCGCAGCGCGGCCGCCGCCGACATGCCCTTGTGGTAGCAGCGGTCGGACGTGATGGCGTCGTACACGTCCACGATGGCCGCCATCTGCGCCATGTCGCTGATCTGCCCCTCGGCCTGGTGGCCGGGATAGCCGCTGCCGTCGCGCCGCTCGTGGTGGTGCAGCGTGATGTCGAGCGGGATCGGGCCGATGTCGGGCGACTGCCGCAGCAGGTTGTAGCCGTCCTGCGGATGGCGGCGCACGATCTCCCATTCCGCTTCCGTGAGCGGACCGGGTTTGTTGAGGATGGCGTCGGGCACCAGCGCCTTGCCGGTATCGTGCAGCAGGCCGCCCAGGCCGGCCTGGTGGGTGGTGTCCGCATCGAGGTTGCGCGAGCGGCAAAACGCCACCAGCAGCGTGCACACGCTGACCGAATGCAGGAACGTGTAGTCGTCGGCGCTCTTCATGCGCAGCAGGCCCGTCAGGGCGCCGGGATTGCGCAGGATCGATTCGGTGATGTTCTGCACCACCGGTTCCACCTGGTCCAGTTCGATCGCCTTGCCCAGCCGGGCGTCCTGCATCACGGTGCGCACCAGGGTCGCGGCCTGGTGGCGGATCTGCGAGGCGCGCCGCATCTCTTCGCCCAGCGCCACGCGCGTGATCACGGGCGCCTTGGCGATCAGCTCGACGATTTCGCGCTCGGTGGCGGCCTGCGCCTCGGCCAGCGTGGGCGCGTCCTCCACGTCGAGGCCTTTGGCGCTGTCGATCACCACGTCGTGGATGCCCGCGTTGTGGATCTTGCGGATTTCGGCTTCGGTGGTGATCAGGAAGCGGTTGCGCACGAACGGGTGCGCCATCCAGTCGCAGCTGAGGTCCTGGATGAACATGCCCACCTTGAGTTGCGACGCGTCGACTTTCTTGAACATGCAGGCACCCGCTGTAGTGGCTGGAGGGAACTGGATCGAGTATAACAAATAGTTTCCCGACAGAGTTTCCTGACAGGATCATCATAGCCGGGTGTACCATGTGTGCGTTTATCCTAACACCGCGCCTGTCGGGCGATAGCAACAACTTCCATGGAACTGCGCCAACTTCGCTATTTTGTTGCTATCGTCGACCACGGCTCGCTGTCGCGCGCGGCGCTGGCCCTGCACGTGGCGCAGCCGGCGCTGACCCAGCAATTGCGCCAGCTGGAAGACGAACTGGGCGTGCAACTGCTGCACCGTTCGGCGCAGGGAATGCTCAACACGGACGCGGGCCGGATTTTTTACGAACACGCGCAGGCCATCCTCAAGCAGGTGGCCGACGCCCGGTCGGCCGTGGTGCAATCGGCCGAACGCCCCGGCGGCAGCGTCACCCTCGGGCTGCCGCACAGCATTTCGGGCGCGCTGGCGCTGCCGCTGCTCACCGCCACGCGTGCGCGCTACCCGGAAATCGCGCTGCAGCTGACCGAGGAGCTGACCGGCAACCTGCACGAGCAGCTGCGCTCGGGCCGCGTCAACCTGGCCGTGCTGTTCGACGACGGCCAGCTGGGCCAGTTTGCCACGACACCCTTGGTGGAAGAAGCATTGCGCTACATCTGCCGCAGCGGCGGGCCGTATGCCAGCGCCGCACCGTCGCTGACGCTGGCCCAGGCCGTGGCCGTGCCGCTGATCCTGCCCGGCCCGCAACACGGCGTGCGCCCGCGCATCGACAGCGTGCTGCGCGGCGCCGGACTGGCGCTGTCCTCGGTGATTGAAATCAATTCGATTGCGATCCTTAAATCCGCGCTGCTGGCCGACCTGGGCGCCACCATTTTGCCGGCTGCGCCCGTGCTTGATGAGTTGCAAAGAGGAAGCCTGTCGGCACTGCCGATACACGCTCCAGCCATTTCGCGCACGGTGGTGCTGTGCGCCTCGAAAAACATCCCGCTGACCAACGCCGCGCAAGCGGTGGGGGCGCTGGTGCACAACGTGTGCCACGCGCTGTGCGCGAGCGGCGCATGGCCGGGCGCTGCAGTGCTGGCATAGCCGGGCCATCGTTTTTCCTTATACCCCCATCCGTAAACGGTATTTCCTGCCCCGGTGCAAACGCGCCCATACTGCGCTACGACGCAGATAATTTAAGCCTAAACTATCTGGGAGCACCGCCGATCACGCGGCCCGCAGCCCGCTCATGGCACGCCTACCCGGCGCCACCACGGCGGGCAGGCACATCACGGAGACACCGCCATGCCAGACGACACCACGGGACGCGGGCTTGCCGCAGGAGCCCCCGACAGCAACGTCAACCTCGACGTCAGCCTCGACGACAAATACACCAAGCTGACCGGCGCCATCTTCCTGTCCGGCGTGCAGGCGCTGGTGCGCCTGCCCCTGATGCAGCGCGTGCGCGACCAGGCCGCGGGACTGAACACGGCCGGCTTCATTTCCGGCTACCGCGGCTCGCCCCTGGGCGGCCTCGATGAAAATCTGTGGAAGGCGCAGCCGCACCTGGCCGCGCACCACGTGCAGTTCGTCCCCGGCGTCAACGAGGACCTGGCCGCCACGGCCGTGTGGGGCTCGCAGCAGGTCGATCTGATCGGCGCAGCAAAATACGACGGCGTGTTCGCCATGTGGTACGGCAAGGGTCCCGGCGTGGACCGCTGCGGCGACGTGTTCAAGCATATGAACCACGCGGGCACGGCGCGCCACGGCGGCGTGCTGCTGGTGGCCGGCGACGACCATGGCGCGTATTCGTCCACCCTGCCCCACCAGTCCGACCACCTGTTTTCGGCGTCGATGATCCCCGTGCTGTATCCGTGCAATGTGCAGGAATACCTGGACCTGGGCGTGCACGGCTGGGCCATGTCGCGCTTTTCCGGCTGCGCGGTGGCGTTCAAGGCGCTGGCCGACACGGTGGAGTCATCGAGCTCGGTCGACGCCGATCCGTTCCGTGTGACCGTCAAAATCCCGCAGGATTTCGTCATGCCCGAAGGCGGTCTGAACGCGCGGCTGTCGAGCATTCCGCTGGGGCGCCAGGCGCGCAACCAGGAAGCGCTGATGCAGGACTATAAAATCTATGCGGCGCTGGCCTACGCGCGCGCGAACCGGCTCAACCACACCACCATCGGCAGCGCCGATGCCAGGCTGGGCATCATCGCCTCGGGCAAGTCGTACCTGGACGTACTGGAAGCGCTGGAAGAACTGGGCATCGACGAGGCGCTGGCCGCCACCGTGGGCCTGCGCCTGTTCAAGGTGGCCATGCCCTGGCCGCTGGAGCCGGACAGCGTGCGCGAATTCGCGCAGGGCCTCGACGAGATCCTGGTGGTGGAAGAAAAACGCCAGATGGTCGAATACCAGCTCAAGGAACAGTTATATAACTGGCGCGACGACGTGCGTCCGCGCGTGATCGGCAAGTTCGACGAAAAGGGCGAGTGGGTGGCGCCGCGCGGCGCGTGGCTGCTCACGTCGAAGGCCGATTTTTCGGTGTCGCAGGTAGCGCGCGTGATCGCCAGCCGCATCGAACGGCTCGATCTCGATGCGGCCACGCGCGCACAGATCGCCGCCCGCCTGGCCTTTTTGGATGCCAAGGTTGCCGTGCTGTCTAAGGCGGTTTCTACCCCGTTGCGGCCCGCGTTCTACTGCTCCGGGTGCCCGCACAACACGTCCACCAAGGTGCCCGAGGGCAGCCTGGCGCTGGCCGGCATCGGCTGCCACGTGATGGCCACGTCGATCTACCCGGAATTTAACAAGCTCACCACGCACATGGGCGGCGAAGGCGCGCCGTGGATCGGGCAAGCCGCGTTTTCCAAAATTCCGCACGTGTTCCAGAACCTCGGCGACGGCACGTATTTTCATTCCGGCTACCTGGCGATCCGCGCGGCCGTTGCCGCCCGCGTCAACATCACCTACAAGATTCTCTACAACGACGCCGTGGCCATGACCGGCGGCCAGCCCGTGGACGGCATCACGTCCGTGCCCCTGATTGCGCAGCAGATGGCAGCCGAAGGCGTGCG
>JBEVMD010000247.1:0-10501 GCA_040508835.1 Duganella sp.
CGGTGAGCACCAGGTCGGCATCGAGCACGGCCGCGTCCAGCCCGACGGCGGCCGTGACGATGTCGCTGCCCGGACGCAAGCTGCCGCCCAGGAACACCAGCATGGCCGCGCCGATGCCGCCGCCCGCGCCGGCGCCCGGCATGTCGGCGACGTCCTTGACGTCCCGGCCGAGGTCGCGCGCGATGATGGCGGCGTAGTGGCCCAGGTTTACGTCCAGCAGTTCGACCATGGCGGGCGTCGCGCCCTTTTGCGGGCCGAACACGTGGGACGCGCCTTGCGGCCCCGTCAGCGGGTTGCTGACGTCGCAGGCGACGTCGAACACGCAGTCCCGGATGCGCGCGTCCAGGTCCGACAGGTCGATGCGGTCGAGCTGGTTCAAGGCGCCGCCGCCCGGCGGCAGGTCGTTGCCGGCTGCGTCCAGCAGGCGGCCGCCAAGCGCCTGCACCATGCCGGCGCCGCCGTCGTTGGTGGCGCTGCCGCCAATGCCCAGCACGAAGCGGCGGGCGCCCGCGTCCAGCGCATTACGGATCAGTTCGCCCGTGCCGTAGCTGGTGGTGCGCAGCGGGTCGCGCAGCGCAGGCGGCACCAGCTCCAGGCCGCTGGCGGCAGCCATCTCGATGACGGCCGCGGCGCCGTCGCCCATGATGCCGTAGAACGCCTGCACCGGCTCGCCCAGCGGGCCGCGCACCGCCAGCGTGACCAGGCGGCCGCCGCTGGCGTCGATCATGGCTTGCACCGTGCCTTCGCCGCCATCGGCGACCGGCAGTTTGACGTACTGGGCATCCGGGAAAATCTCGCGGAAGCCGGCCTCGATTTCCGTGGCCACGGCCATCGCGGTGAGGCTTTCCTTGAACGAATCGGGAGCGATAACGATTTTCATGGGGCGCTCCTTAGCGGTTCACGAGCCTGGCCGGCACGCGCAGCACCAGCAGCGCGCCCAGCAGCATGACGGCCGACAGCACGTACAGCGCCGCGTCCGTGCTCTGGGTGGCGTCCTTGATCCAGCCCACCAGGAACGGGCTGACGAAACCGGCAATCTGACCCAGCGAGTTGATCAGCGCCAGGCCGGCGGCCGCTGCCGCGCTGCCCAGGAATGCCGCCGGCAGCGACCAGAACATCGACAGCGCCGCCAGCGCGCCCATGGTGGCCATCGACAGGCCGATCATGACGACCAGCGCATTGGTGGAGAAGTTGGCCGCCATCAGCAGGCCAAACAGGCCCATCAGCATCGGGCCGGACACGTGCCAGCGGCGTTCGCGGTGCTTGTCGGCCGAACGGCCGGCCCACACCATGAACACGGCCGCAAACAGGTAGGGCACGGCGCTGAGCCAGCCCACCGTCTGCGCACTCTCGTAACCGAGCGACTTGATGATCGACGGCAGCCAGAAGTTAATCGCATACACGCCCATCTGGATGCTGAAGTAAATCACGCCCAGCATCCATACGCTGCCGTTGCGCAGCACGGCACTCAGCGACTGCACCACGGTGCTGGTGGCCTGGCGCTGCTTTTCATCGTCGTCCAGCGCGCCCTGCATGGCGGCTTTTTCTTCCGCGCTCAGCCACCGGGCCTGGGCAATGCCGTCGTTCAGATAAAAGAACACTGCCGCGCCCAGCAGCACGGTAGGAATGCCCTGCAACAGGAACAGCCACTGCCAGCCGGCCATGCCGCCCTGCCCGGCCGAAAAGTGCGCCAGCATCCAGCCCGACAGCGGACCGCCGATCAAGCCCGAGATCGGGATTGCCGACATGAACAGCGCCATCACCTGGCCGCGCTTTTGCGACGGGAACCAGTGGGTAAAATACAGCACCATGCCAGGGAAGAAGCCCGCTTCGGCCACGCCCGTGAAAAAGCGCAGCACGTAGAACGACGTGGGCGTGGACACCATCAGCATCATTGCCGACAGCGCGCCCCAGGCCATCATCATGACGGCAATCCAGCGCCGCGCGCCCAGCTTATGCAGGATCAGGTTGCTGGGAACGCCGCTCAGCACGTAGCCGATGAAGAAGATGCCGGCGCCCAGGCCGTACACGGTGTTGCTCAGGTTGAGCGCGTCCAGCATTTCCAGCTTGGCGAAACCGACGTTGACGCGGTCCAGGTAGTTGAAGAAATAGCAGACGAAAATGAACGGGATCAGGTGCCAGGTGGCTTTTTTATAGGCGCCTTCGAGGACGGCGGTCTTGGCCGCAGTCGTGGCATGGGGGGTGGCTTGCGAGTGGGCCATACGGGTCTCCTTGGTATTGTGGTGATTCTTCCAGACCGCCAGATTATCTGGAAACTTTCCAGAAAAATCATCGGCGATTTGCACGAGAATGCGCAGCACCGTTGGTATTTTATTGTGCAAGCACACAAATATTGCCGGGAAAAAACGGTATTCCGCCCATGGTCCTTCGTCTTTTGGCACAATAGCCGCTTGCGCACCCGGAGACGACGTTCACCATGACACTACTAAGCAGCACGCTGGCCCGGGATATCGTCACCCGCACCATGAAGATTATCCCGTACAACGTCAATGTGATGGATGCCAACGGCAGCATCGTCGCCAGCGGCAACAATACGCGCATCGGCGAGCTGCACACGGGCGCCATGCTGGCCCTGGCCAAGCAGCTGCCGGTGGAAATCGATGCGGCCAGCGCCCGCAATATGCACGGCGCCCAGCCCGGCATCAACCTGCCGCTCACCGTCAACGGCCAGCTGTGCGGCGTCATCGGCCTGTCCGGCGCGCCGGACGAGGTGCGCCAGTTCGGCGAACTGGTGCGCCTGACGGCGGAAATGATCCTGGAACAGGCGCAGCTGACGGGCGCCCTGCAGCGCGATTCGCGCTACCGCGAAACCTTTGTCCTGCAGCTGATCGCCCCCGACCAGGCGGGCCATGCGGGACTGGAAGCCTGGGCGCGCCGGCTCGGCGCCGATTTCAAGCGCACCCACCTGGTATTTCTGCTCGAGCTCGACGACCGCGCGGCCGGGACGGTCGAAGCGCTCAGCGAGCTGCAGCGCCTGCAACTGCGGCTGCTGGCGCGCCAGCCGTCGGCACTGACGGCGGCGGCCAGTTCGCATGAACTGGTGGTACTCGATTTTTACGATGCGCCTGCCGCCACCGACACGGCCGCCTGGGCCCAGCGCCAGTTGCAGGCCCTGGCGGCATTGCTCGATGCCGAAGGCGCGCAGGCGTACGGGCTGACGGTGGGGATTGCCCTGTCGGGCATCGACGCGGTAGCGATTTCGTACCAGAGCGCGCGGTCGGCGGCGCGGATCGGCAGGGACCGGGGCCGCGCCCGTCACGTGGGCAATGGGGGCAATGGAGGCGATGCAGGCAACGCCGGCCAGCGCCGGTACAGCTATTACGACCAGGCCCTGCCGGTACTGTTGTCGGGGCTGGGCGCCGGCTGGCAGGCGGCGCAGTTGCGCCAGCCGCTCCAGCGCCTGAGGGCCCAGGACAAGAACAAGGAACTGCTGCAGCGCACGCTGGAAACCTGGTTCCGCCACGACAGCCACCTGGCCGCCACGGCCGATGCCTTGCACATCCACCGCAATACGCTCGACTACCGGCTGCGCCGCATCGGCGAGATTACCGGCCTCGACCTGTCGAAACTGGAAGACCGGTTTTTATTGTACGTCTCGCTGCTGCTGGCAGCCGCCGACTGAGCGATGCCTTTCGGCGGCCCGGCTGGCATCGGCAGCATGCGCTGACGCCCTGCCCGCGCCGGCCTGGTTGAAGGCTGACCTGCCATCTGCAGATTTGCCGCGCTGACAACCTGGCGACGTGGCGATCTGCTGCCCTGGCCGACCTATTGGCCGAGCGCCAGCAGCGGGCGCCGGGCCGCGTGCCCCAGGCGCGGTGCTGCCGCCTGCTGCTCGACCTTGAAGGTGCTCACCAGTTCTTCCAGTGTGGCGGCCTGCTCCTGCAGCGAACTCGCTGCAGCCGCCGCTTCTTCCACCAGCGCCGCGTTTTGCTGCGTCACTTCGTCCATCTGGGCGATGGCGTGATTGATCTGGTTGATGCCTTCGCTCTGCTCTTCGCCGGCTATCATGATCTCGCCCATGATGCCGGTGACGCGTTCGACGCTGCTGACGATCTCGTTCATCGTGGCGCCTGCCTTGTCCACCAGTTGCGAGCCGGCGTCCACCTGCTCCACCGACGCGGTGATCAGTTCCTTGATTTCCTTGGCGGCTGCCGCCGAACGCTGGGCCAGGTTGCGCACCTCGGTCGCTACCACGGCAAAGCCACGGCCCTGTTCGCCGGCGCGCGCCGCCTCCACGGCCGCATTCAGCGCCAGGATATTGGTCTGGAACGCGATGCCGTCGATCACGCCGATGATGTCGGCAATCTTGCGCGACGACGTGTTAATCGTGCTCATGGTATCGACCACCTGCGACACCAGCATGCCGCCCTTGCCGGCCACATCCTGCGCGCTCAGGGCCAGGGTATTGGCCTGGCGGGCATTGTCGGCGTTGTGGCGCACGGTGGTGGTCAGTTCCACCAGCGACGACGCAGTTTCTTCCAGTGCCGCGGCCTGGTTCTCGGTGCGGCGCGACAGGTCCAGGTTGCCGTGGGAAATTTCAGCGCTGGCCGTGGCAATCGAGCTGCTGCCGGTGCGGATGCCGCGCACGGTGGCGGACATCTGTTCCTGCATCTTGAGCAGGCCCTGCATCAGGCTGCCCATTTCATCGTGGCGTTCCACGGTAATGTGGTTGGCCAGGTTGCCGGCGGCCATTTCGTCAAAATGGCGCAGCGCGGCGCGCAGCGGTTTCAGGATTGCCACCAGCAGGCGCACGGTCGAATACACGATGGCGACCGCGCCGATGACCAGCGCGATCACAAAGCCCACTTCGAACGACTTGAAGAACGACTGGCTGCCGTCGTAATGCCGTTCCGCTGCATCGAGCTGGAATTTCTCGAGCTTGAGCGACGCCGCGTCGAAAATGCCGAATTCCTTGGACATCTTGTTCATGGCCAGGTCGTCGATTTTCTCAATGTTTTGCGCGCGGATCGCAGCGATCAGCTCGCGCAGGAAGCCCACGTACACGGTGCGCTTGGCGTCGAGGTCGGCCGCCAGCTGCTTTTCCTCGCCCTCGAGCGGCAGCGCCAGGTATTGCTTCCATACCTTGTCGCCGTCGGCAATAAAGCCTTCCGCGCGGCCCATGGTCTTTTCGAGGTCGGTTGCCTCGGGATGGAACACGCCGCGGTCGATCACGAACCGGGCGCGGTTGAGGAAGTTCTTGGAGTTGCCTAACATGATGGCCGACGCCATCTGGTTCGAATACACATCTTTCAAGGCAAAATTGACCTTGTTCATGCCGAACAGGCTGACAGCGCCGATGGAAATAATCAACAGGCCGAGGAATGCCATGGAGGCAATCAGCCGCGTACGGATAGTGATGCTAGTGAACATGAGGGATCTCTTCTCTGGGGGGCAGAGGCTGCTCTGCATGGAGCCTGGAAGCAAAGTGGCCTGATATAAGTGCTGAAATATTCGTTGCAATCAATAAAATGCTGCAAGGCAATAATGTAAGTGCATACAAGTGTTTCCGTCAATCAATTTATAGCTGTAGTAACCAACTTTTGCTAGCTGAAATGATGCGGTCGGCGCTGAGAGTTAGTTGCCATGCGGCTTGCGGGCGTTGCGGCGCACGCGACGCCACCGCCCGCTTTGTATGCGAAAAGCAACCTTGCAGGCTGCCGCCCGTGATCGGCCGCGCCGCGACGCACATTGGGCTGCTAAGGTAAAATCGCGCTTTCCGGCTCCGCGCCGCCACTTCTCCACAGGAATCATCATCGCTGCCACCTTGCCGTTGCTGCCACTGGACAATTCGTTTGCGTCCCTGCCGCCCGCGTTTTACACCCGCCTGTCGCCCACGCCGCTGCCGGCGCCTTACGTGGTGGCCGTCAGCGCGTCCGTTGCGGCCGTCATCGGCCTGACGCCGGCCGCCGTCGCGGACAGCCTCGACGTGTTGATCGGCAATGCCGCGCCCGCGCGCGCGCTGCCGCTGGCCGCCGTGTATTCCGGCCACCAGTTCGGCGTGTGGGCCGGCCAGCTGGGCGACGGACGCGCGATCCTGTTCGGCGACGTCGCCACGCCGGCCGGTCCCATGGAACTGCAATGGAAAGGCGCCGGCCAGACGCCCTATTCGCGCATGGGCGACGGCCGCGCCGTGCTGCGCTCGTCGATCCGCGAATTCCTGTGCTCCGAGGCGATGCATGCGCTGGGCATTCCCACGTCGCGCGCGCTGTCGGTGGCGGGTTCGGACCGCGGCGTGATGCGCGAGACGGTGGAAACCTCGGCGGTCGTGGTGCGCATGGCGCCCAGCTTTGTCCGTTTCGGCTCGTTCGAGCACTGGTACTACAACAACCGCACCGACGAGCTCAAAATCCTGGCCGACTACGTGATCGACCGGTTTTATCCCGACCTGCGCCAGGACGACAATCCGTACCGCGCGCTGCTGGAAGAAGTCACGCGCCGCACGGCCCGCATGATCGCCCACTGGCAGGCCGTCGGCTTCATGCATGGCGTGATGAACACCGACAATATGTCGATCCTGGGCCTGACGCTCGACTACGGTCCGTTCGGTTTCATGGAAGCGTTCGACCCCGGCCACATCTGCAACCACACCGACCAGCAGGGCCGGTACTCGTATTCGAACCAGCCGCAGGTCGGCCACTGGAACTGCTACGCGCTGGCGCAAGCGCTGCTGCCGCTGATCGGCGAACCGGACGACGCCCAGGCCGCGCTCGACGTCTACCAGGAAGAATTCGGCAACAAGCTCGACGAACTGCTGCACGCCAAGCTGGGCCTGACCCAGCTCGCGCAGCACTTCGACGCCGACCACCAGCTGTTCGACGCCATGTTTGCCGTGATGCAGGCCAACGGCGTCGATTTCACACTGTTCTTCCGCCGCCTGTCCGGCTTGCGCTCGGCGGACGCCAGCGGCGACGAGCCGCTGCGCGACCTGTTCCTCGACCGCCCCGCCTTCGATGCCTGGGCCGAGCAGTACCGCGCACGCCTGCGCGCCGAACACAGCGACGACGGCGCGCGCCAGCTTGCGATGAACCGGATCAACCCCAAGTATGTCCTGCGCAATTACCTGGCCCAGGTGGCCATCGACAAAGCGCAACACAAGGACTATTCGGAAGTGGCGCGGCTGCTGGCGGTATTGCAGCACCCCTACGACGAGCAGCCCGAGCACGAACATTACGCCGCCTTGCCCCCCGACTGGGCGAGCCATCTTGAAGTCAGCTGTTCTTCTTAAGCGAGTACTAAGCCATGAGCAATAAAGTCACGAAATCCGACGCCGAATGGCGCGCCATGCTGGATCCGATGGAATATCAAGTCACGCGCCACGCCGCCACCGAACGCGCTTTCACGGGCAAGTTCTGGGATCACCACGAACACGGGGTCTACACCTGCGTTTGCTGCAACACGCCTTTATTCCGTTCCGATACCAAGTTCGACTCCGGCTGCGGCTGGCCCAGCTACTTTGAGGCGATCGATCCGGCCAATGTGACCGAGATTGTCGACCGCAGCCATGGTATGCTGCGCACCGAAATCGTGTGCGCCGTGTGCGACGCCCACCTGGGACACGTGTTCCCCGATGGTCCGCCGCCCACCGGCCTGCGCTATTGCATCAACTCGGCATCGCTGCGGTTCGATCCGGAAACGAACGACCCGCAAGCATAATCATTACAGAGGCAACATGAAATTCCTGTTCGACTTTTTCCCGGTTCTGCTGTTCTTCGGCGCTTATAAACTGGCCGGCATGCATGCGGAAGCAGCCCAGCTGTTTACCAACACGTATATGGGCAGCATGATCTCGGGCGGCAGCGTCACGCCCGAGCAGGCGCCCATCGTGCTGGCCACCCTGATCGGGATTATCGCGACGGTGCTGCAGATCGTGTATTTAAAAGCGCGCGGCCGCAAAGTCGAAGGCGTCATGTGGTTTTCGCTGGCCATGTTCGTGTTTTTCGGCGGCCTCACCATCTACCTGCACGATGAAACCTTTATTAAATGGAAGCTCAGCATTGTCTACTGGTTCTTTGCCATCGGCCTGCTGGTAAGCGACCTGATGTTTAAAAAGAACCTGATGCGCAAGTCCATGGGCGAGTTTGTCGAATTGCCCGATATTACCTGGACCCGCATCAACCTGGTCTGGATCGCCTTCTTTACCGCCATGGGCGTGTTGAACTGGTACGTGGCCTTCGTACTATTCAAGGGCAATACCGACGCCTGGGTCAGCTTCAAGGCATTCGGCACCACCGCCATCATGTTTGTGTTTATTATCGGCCAAACTGTTTACCTTTCCCGTCACATGAAGGATCCGGCATGACTACCGATACCCGTATGGAACGCATCCGCACCCGCATCGAAGCGGCGCTGGCGCCGGTCGAACTCAAGCTCGACGACGACTCCCACTTGCACGCCGGCCACGCCGGTGCGGCGTCCGGTGGCGGCCATTACAGCGTCCGAATTGTTTCGTTACAATTTGAAGGGCAGAAACTCGTCACAAGACATCGACTCGTGTATGATTCCGTGAACGATATGATGCATAAAGAAATTCATGCATTGGCCATTACTGCATTGGCACCGTCCGAAGTATGATGTTGTGCCGGGGTTCCGGTCCTGTCGATTTGAAAATACATTGAACATAAAATCAGATAGCAGATCTAACTCCCTCCCCGGCAATTTCGCTAAATCTTTCCCCCTACAGGAATTAATAATGACCTTCAAGCCAGCCCGTTTGCTGATTGCACTTCTCGCCGTTGCCGCTGTCCCTGCGTTTGCCCAAAACGTCGCCGTTGTTAACGGTAAAGCCATTCCGAGTTCGCGCGTCGATGCAGTCGTCAAGCAAGTCGTCGCCCAAGGCCAGCAACCGGATTCGCCGCAGCTGCGCGAACTGATCAAGAAAGACTTGATCGGCCGCGAAGTCATGATGCAGGAAGCGGAAAAGCAGGGTTTCGGCAAGGATGCCGCCGTCAAGACCCAGATCGAAAACGCGCGCCAGGCCATTATCACCAACGCCATGGTGGCCGACTACATCAAGAAAAACCCGGTATCGGATGCCGACGTCAAGGCTGAGTACGACCGCGCCGTCGCTGCCGCTTCGGCAGAAAAAGAATACCATGTGCGTCACATCCTGCTGGGCACGGAAGCCGAAGCCAACGACGTGATCGCCAAGCTCAAAGGCGGCGCCAAGTTCGAAGACCTGGCCAAGCAATCGAAAGATACGGGTTCGGCAGCCAACGGCGGCGACCTGGACTGGGCTACCCCGTCGTCGTTCCCGCCCGTGTTCTCGCAAGCATTCGTCAACCTGCAAAAAGGTGGCGTGACCGAGAAGCCGGTGCAAACGCCGAACGGCTGGCACGTGATCAAGGTCGACGACACCCGCGCCGTCAAACTGCCGCCGCTGGAAGAAGTCAAACAGCAGGTGCAGGAAGGCCTGATCCAGAAAAAGCTGCAAGCTTACCAGGAAGAACTGGTCAAGAAAGCAAAAGTGCAGTAATGTAATGCCGAACGGCGCCCTCCGGGGCGCCGTTTTTGGTTTAACGTTGGTAATATGCGCGACCACGTGCAATTTGAAGATTTTAAAGGATTAATACATGATGTTGAAACCAGCCCGTCTGCTGTTAGCCATGATCGCTGTTGTTGCAGCGCCCGCCTTTGCGCAAAATGTCGCCACCGTCAATGGCAAGGCCATTCCTGCCTCCAAGGTAGACCAGGTGGTCAAACAAGTCGTCGCCCAGGGCCAGCAGCCTGACAGCCCGCAACTGCGCGAAATGGTCAAGAAAGATCTGATCGGCCGCGAAGTCATGCTGCAGGAAGCCAATAAACAAGGCTACGGCAATAAAGCCGACGTCAAAGCCGCAATCGACAATGCCAGCCAGAGCATTATCATCAACGCCATGCTGGCCGATTACGTTAAAAAGAATCCCGTCAAGGACGCCGATATCAAGGCCGAATACGATAAATTCAAGGCAGCCAACGGCGGCAAGGAATACCATTCGCGTCATATCCTGGTGGCCACCGAACAGGAAGCCAAGGACATTATCGCCAAGCTGAAAGCCGGCGGTAAATTCGAAGAGCTGGCCAAGGTGTCGAAAGACGGTTCGGCCAACAATGGCGGCGATCTGGGCTGGATGTCCCCTGCCAAACTGGTCAAGCCTTTCTCGGACGCCATGGTGGCCCTGAAACCAGGCGCGATCACCGAAACCCCGGTCAAGACCGAGTTCGGCTACCACGTGATCAAACTGGAAGAAGCGCCGCGCGACGCCCAGTTCCCACCGTTCGAGCAAGTCAAGGGCCAGGTCGCCCAGGCGCTGCAGCAAGCCAAGATTGCGGCGTACCGCGAGGAGCTGCTGAAAAAAGCCAAGGTGCAGTAATCGGCACCCCGGGCAGCCTCGACGCTGCCTTGCGATGAAAACGCCCGGCCGATGCCGGGCGTTTGTCGTTTACGGGCAATAGGTTATCGGTTGTACCAACCTTTGGCGTCATAACGCCAATATCTGGCGCG
>JBEVMD010000283.1:0-9862 GCA_040508835.1 Duganella sp.
TGAGAGGCGTGGAAGCCACTGATTTGTAAGCGTTTTATTTGAAGGCGTAGTTGGCGCTCGCAAAGAAACGGCGACCGCGCGGATCCGTGTACGTCGGATCGTAGCCCGAGAGGAAGAAGGCCGCCTGGTTCGAATACGGCGGCGAACGGTCGAACATGTTCTGCAGCCCGGCGCGCAACTTGAAGGCCTTGTTGATCTGCCAGGCTGCCGACAGGTCCCACAGCGCATACGACGCCACGTGGTTGGGCGCCACCACCGAGCCGTCATCGAGGTTGATGGCCGAGTTCTGGTCGGTATAGCCGCTGGAGAACGTGTTCGACAGCGTGGCCGACAGCGGACCGTTATCCCAGTCCACCGAGATCGAGTGGCGCCAGCGCTGCACCACGCCATCGGTAACGAAGCGACCGAGGTTGCTCACGAACGGTTCGCCGTTGGCGTTCTGGATCTTGGAATCGAGCACATAGGTGCCCGACAGGCGGCCGCCGAAACGGCCGGCAAAGGTTTTTACGCCGCTGTATTCCAGCACCAGGTCCAGGCCCGAGGCGATCTGGGCGCCGCGGTTTTCCTTGCGCATCTCGATGTAGTCGATCACGCCGTCTTCGTCGCGGTGCACGAGGTCGCCGTATTTCTGCGGGTTGTTGAGGATGATGTCGTCGCCGATCTCGCTGATCAGATCGGTGCGCTTGATGCGCCAGTAGTCGAGCGTCATCGAGGCGTTGCGCGACGGCTGGATCACCATGCCGACCGATGCCTGCCGGCTTTTTTCGGGTTTCAGGTTGACGTTCGAGTAGCGGCGCGTATCCCAGTTATACGCGCATTCGGCGTAATCGTTGTCGACCGTGGCGCAATACACGGGATCGGGCAAGGTGGCGGTGGCGCTGTACACGGTTGGACGGTACAAGTCGGTCATCGTCGGTGCCCGGAAGCCGCGCCCGGCCGACGCCCGGAACAGCATGGTCTTTGTGGGCGTGTAGGTGATGCCCACCTTGGGGCTGGCTGCGCCGCCCACGACCTGGTAGCGGTCGTAGCGGGCGGACACCTGCGCTTCCCACTGCTTGGTGAACGGCAGCAGCAGCTCGGCAAACGCCGCCTTGACCTTGCGGCTGTCGCTGGTGGGGCCGCCGCCTTCCGGAGCGTCGTCGTTGTTGATGTTATCGCTCATTAGCAACGCCGACGGCGTGAACTTGGTGCGTTCGCGGCGGTACTCGCCGCCCACGGCCAGCGCAGCGTCGCCGCCGGCCAGCGTGCCCACCGTGTGCGACACCTTGAAGTCGACCGAATCCATGGTGCCGCGCGCGCGCCGCACCACGTCGTTGACCTGCAGGCTGTCGATCAGCGCCACGCCTTCCGCGCTGGACGGACCGAACGGATTGATCAGACCAGCCTGGATGCCATCGATCAGCTCGTTGTACAGCACATAGCCATGGATGTCGCGGTCCTTGATGGTGTTGACGCTGTGGTTGACGCCCACGTCGTAGTCCCAGCCATTGGCGCTGCCGGTCAGGCCCACCACGTAGCGCTGGCTTTCGCTGGTCAGCTCGCTGGTGCGGCGGCCGGCCTCGTTCAGGCGCATGCGCAGTTCCACTTCGCCGGGCACGTCGTCGTCGGCGCTCGCTTCGTCGGAATACAGGTCGTAGCCGGCCAGCGCCGGAATCAGCTTGTGGTCCACATAGCCGGTCACGCGCGCGGACGATCCCACGTACGAGGTTTTCGAGCGGCTCAGCGCCACCTCTGCGTACAGCTGGGTGCTGGACGACACCTGGAACACGCCGCGCGTGAGCGAATTGACCTTGTTCGATTTGGGATACAGCTCGGTGTCGCCCATGTAATCGTAGGTACAGGCGTCGGGACCGCCGGTGCCGGTGGGCAGGTACAGATTGGCCGGCGGCGAACAGGCGGGCGCGGCCGGGTTGATGATGCGGCCGGTGATCGGCTGGCCGTTGATGGCAAAGCCCTGCGACTGCAGGTAGTCGCGCTGGGCGCCCGTCAGGCGGATATTGGCCGGCGACGTAAAGCCCGACAGCAGGTGCGGCAGGCGCTCCGGCACGCGCAGGCCGCCGATGAATTTGCGTTGCGACGTGGACAGCGCGCTGGTGGCCTGGATGTCGGCCACCGTGAAGATATTGAAGCCTTGCTTGTCGAGATCGCCGTAACCGAGGCTCAGGGTGGCCGTGCGCTTGCCGGCGCCGCCCTCCTGGGTCTTGTTGCCGTAGGTGCTCAGCTCGACGCCCTGGAAATCCTTGCGGGTAATAAAGTTGATCACGCCGCCGATGGCGTCGGTGCCGTACAGGGCCGAGGCGCCGTCGAGCAGCACTTCCACGCGGGCAATGGCGGCCGCCGGAATGTTGTTGAGGTCCACGCCGGCATCGTCGCCGGGCGAGGCAAAGTTGGCCATGCGGCGGCCGTTGAGCAGCACCAGCGTGGACGACGTGCCGATGCCGCGCAGGTTGGCGCTGTTGAAGCCGCGCTGGTCGCCGCCGACGTTGATGCTGGCGCCGTCGGTGAGCCCGCCCACGTTGGACGACAGCCGCGCCAGGATCTCGGACGCGGTGGTGACGCCCACTTTTTCGATCTCGGCGCGCGTGATCACCTGGACCGGCAGCGCCGTTTCCGATTCGATGCGGCGGATGGCGGAACCGGTGATTTCCACCCGGGCCAGCGGCTTGACGGCGGCATTGGCGGCATTGGCATCATTGGCAGCATCGGTGGAGGGCGGCGTGGCCGACGTGGTTTCCTGCGCCAGCACCTGCTGGCCCGCCAGTCCCATCAGCCCTACCAGTCCCACCCTGGCTCCCAGGCCCAGCGCGCGCTGCACTGCGTAAGCCATCGTGGAAATTCGCATGCCGTGCTGCTCAGCCATAGTGTTCTCTTCTCAGGTGGTTATGATATATACAAATATGGAACTTACTGTACGCATAACGCGTAAAAAACTCAAGAAAGCACGGTGCGATTCGCGCACTATGATTTACTTTGTGAAAATAGTGCTACATACTCAAGCGCTTCCAATGGATTTCCCCTTCTTTTTCCCGGTCTCCCGCCATCATGCATGCACAAAAACATCCCCTTTCCGGACTGCACAGCAGCACCGCTTTCGAGCTGACCAGCTTCCACTTCGGCACGCCGGGCGCCGGTAAAAAAGTGTATATCCAGGCTTCGCTGCACGCCGACGAGGTGCCCGGCATGCTGGTGGCGCAATTCCTGCGCAAGCAGTTGGTGGCGCTCGAGCAGCAAGGGCGCATCGTCGGCGAAATCATCCTGGTGCCGGCCGCCAATCCGCTGGGACTGGCGCAGGCAATCCAGGGCGCCGCCTTCGGCCGCTTCGACCTCACCACCGGCATCAACTTCAACCGCAATTACAAGCACGTGTTCGACGACCTCAAGGTGTCGCTGGACGGCCAGCTGGGCGCGGACGAAGCGGCCAACGTGCGCCTGATCCGCGAACACGCGCGCGCGTCCATCGCCACCTGGCAACCGAAGACGGACGCCGAAACCCTGAAAAAAGTCTTGATGACGCTGGCCGTGGACGCCGACATCGTGCTCGACCTGCACTGCGATAACGAAGCCGTCATGCACATGTACGCGGGCACGCCGCTGGCCGACGCGGTCGCCCCGCTGTCGGCCCTGCTGGGCGCGCACGCGCTGCTGCTGGCGTTGGAAGCGGGCGGCGAACCGTTCGACGAAGCGTGCAGCCGCCTGTGGTGGGACCTCGATCGGCATTTCGAGGGCCGCTACCCGATTCCCGCCGCCTGCGTGGCCACCACGGTGGAACTGCGCGGCGAGGCCGAGGTGAGCTATGCGCTGGCCGAACGCGACGCCGACGCCCTGCTGCGCTACCTCGCCATTGCCGGCGTGATCGCCAGCGATGGCGACCCTGCTGCAGAACCCCCCGCCCCGCTGTGCGCGCCCACGCCGCTGGAAGGCGTGGAACCGCTGTACGCCCCGCACCACGGCGTGCTGGTGTACACGCGCGACCTCGGCGACGTGGTCCAGGCCGGCGATGCGATTGCCGACCTGATCGACCCGGTCAGCGGCGAAACCACCGTCGTGCGCGCCAGCGTGGCCGGCGTGTTCTTTGCCCGCAGCGCCCACCGCCACGTGCTGCGCGGCATGAACGTGGGCAAGGTGGCCGGCGCCACCGCCTACCGCGCCGGCGACCTGCTCAGCCAATAATCCTTACCGCGACTTCCCATGGCCTTTAAAAAATTCAAGCTGCCGCACACGTTCGTCCTGCTGTTTATCATCCTGGCGCTGATCGCCACCGCCACCTGGCTGGTCCCGGGCGGCAAGTACGACACCGAGCTGGTCAACGGCAAGCACCTGATCGTGCCGGACAGCTTCCATTACGTGCCCAGCGCGCCGCAGGGCATCGTTGCCCTGCTCAAGGCGCCGATCAAGGGTTTCGTGGAAGCGGCGCAAATCATCGCCTTCGTGCTGATCGTGGGCGGCGCTTTTGCCGTGCTGCACAAGACCGAGGCGGTCGACTCGATGATCAAGGCGCTGGCGCAGGCGCATAAAAACTCCCGGTTCATCCAGAGGGCGCTGATTCCGGTGTTTGTCACGCTGTTCTCGATCGGCGGCGCGACCTTCGGCATGAACGAGGAAGCCATACCGTTTATATTGATTTTCGTGCCGCTGGCGCTGGCCCTGGGCTACGACACCATCACCGGCGTGTCGATCCCGTTCCTCGGTTCGCAGGTGGGCTTTTCGGCAGCATTTTTAAATCCGTTCAACGTGGGCATTGCCCAGGGCATTGCCGGCGTGCCCGTGTTTTCCGGTTGGGGCTATCGCCTGATTGCCTGGACCATTGCCACCGCCATCACCATCGCCTTCCTGATGTGGTACGCGGCCCGCGTCAAAAACAACCCGCAACTGAGCCCGACCTACGCGCTGGACCTGGAGAAGCGCCGCGAGCAGCCGGAGGGCCTGGGGGAATTTGGCGGCATGACGGCGCGCCACAAGCTGGTGCTGTGGATGTTTGCCGGCTCGCTGGCCATCATGGTGGTGGGCGTGGTGCACTACGGCTGGTACATCGACGAGATTGCCGCCCTGTTCCTCACCATGGGCGTGGTGATCGGCCTGGTCGGACGGCTCGATTCGGCCCAGATCGTCGACGGCTTCATCCAGGGCGCGCGCGACCTGGTGGGCACGGCGCTGGTGATCGCGCTGGCGCGCGGCACCATGATCCTGGCGCGCGACGCCCAGATCATCGACACCATGCTGCATGCGCTGACGCCGCTGGTGCAGTCGTCGTCGCCCATCTTCACGGCCTGGAAAATGTTCGGCATCCAGACCGTAATCAACTTCTTCATCCACTCGGGCACGGGCCAGGCTGCGCTGACCATGCCGATCATGGCGCCGCTGGCCGACCTGGTGGGCGTGACCCGCCAGACCGCCATCCTGGCCTTCCAGTTCGGCGAACTGACCACGCCGATGATCCCCACGTCCGGCATCACGGTGGGCGTGCTGGCGCTGGCGCGGGTGCCGTGGATCACCTGGGCCAAGTGGATGATACCGCTGCAACTGATTTACGCAGTGATGGCGCTGGCGCTGCTGGTGCCGCCGGTGTTGATGCATTGGCAGTGAAGGAACGTTCCGCCGCCACACGCATGGCACAAGCCTGGTTTAAACCACCAACATATAAACCGTCATTCCCGCGCAAGCGGAAATGACGGATCTTGTGTATTGGCAGCCAAATCATGTCGCAGGCTTCGAATAGCGTGCTAAACCTGCAATGTTGACATATTTTTGTGCAGCAAGGGGTTTATAATCACCGCTGACTTTTTGCAGCCCCCTCTTTCAGCTTTCATATCGCGCCTCTTAGAAAACCATCATGACTGATCAATTCTCCAAAAAAAGCGAAGCCTGGTCGGCCCGCTTCAACGAACCCGTTTCCGACCTGGTCAAGCGCTACACCGCCTCGGTCTTCTTCGACAACCGCCTGGCCAAGGCCGATATCGAGGGCTCGCTGGCCCATGCCGAGATGCTGGCTGCGCAGGGCATCATCAGCGCGGCGGACCGCGCCGAGATCGAGCGCGGCATGGCGCAGATCCTGTCCGAGATCGAAGCGGGCAAGTTCGAATGGCTGCTGGACCTGGAAGACGTGCACCTGAATATCGAAAAGCGCTTGACCGAGCTGGTAGGCGACGCCGGCAAGCGCCTGCACACGGGCCGCTCGCGCAACGACCAGGTGGCCACCGACATCCGCCTGTACGTGCGCTCGGCCATCGACGACGTGGTGCAGTTGCTCAACGCGCTGCGCGGCGCGCTGACCGACCTGGCCGAAAAAAATGCCGACACCATCATGCCGGGCTTTACCCATATGCAGGTGGCGCAGCCGATCACGTTCGGCCACCACATGCTGGCGTACGTGGAAATGTTCGGGCGCGATGCCGAGCGCATGCTCGACTGCCGCAAGCGCGTCAACCGCCTGCCGCTGGGCGCTGCGGCGCTGGCCGGCACCACGTTCCCGATCGACCGCCTGCGCGTGGCCGCCACGCTGGGCTTTGACGACGTGTGCCACAACTCGCTCGACGCCGTCTCGGACCGCGATTTCGCCATCGAGTTCACCGCAGCCGCTTCCTTGATCATGATGCACGTGTCGCGCATGTCGGAAGAGCTGATCATCTGGATGAGCCCGCGCGTGGGCTTCATCGACATTGCCGACCGCTTCTGCACCGGCTCGTCGATCATGCCGCAAAAGAAAAACCCGGACGTGCCGGAACTGGCGCGCGGCAAGACCGGCCGCGTGTACGGCCACCTGACCGGCCTGCTCACCCTGATGAAAGGCCAGCCGCTGGCCTACAACAAGGACAACCAGGAAGACAAGGAACCGCTGTTCGACACCGTGGACACCGTGGTCGACACGCTGCGCATCTTTGCCGACATGGCCGGCGGCATCACGGTCAAGCCGGACAATATGCGCGCGGCCGCCTTGCAGGGTTATGCCACCGCCACCGACCTGGCCGACTACCTGGTCAAGAAAGGCCTGCCGTTCCGCGATGCCCACGAAGCCGTGGCCCACGCCGTGCGCGCCTGCGACGATTTAAAAATCGACCTGTCGGAAATGACGCTCGACCAGCTGCGCGCCTACTCGCCGCTGATCGGCGACGACGTGTTTGCCGTGCTCACGCTCGAAGGTTCCGTCGCTGCGCGCGACCACGTGGGCGGCACCGCGCCGAACCAGGTGCGCCAGGCGATTGCCCGCGTGCGGTCCCAGCTCGCAAACTAGTGTCTCCTGAACCGGGCCAGCGCCGAAAAGGCCGGCCCGGTCTGGTCCTGCTGCAGCAGCACCGTCAATTCGGTGTTGGTGCAGATCATGTTCACCAGCGCGATCTTGTCCCACGCCAGCTGTTTCAGGATGGCCTGATAGACGCCCGGTTCGCGGCTGGCCCCCGGGTCCAGGTGCAGCGTCACCGCGTTGAGGTCGTCGAGCCGGGCCAGCAGGCGCTCGCCGCCAAATGCTTCGTCCACCAGCGGCGCCAGGATGCGGCTGCAAATGACCATCACCTCGTTGACTCCCCGCGTCACGGTGACAAAGGCGCCGCGCAAAGGTTCCGCTGCGGCCAGCAATTTGCGGTGGCATTCGTGGATGCTGTCCGTGTGGCGGAACGTGTACTCGGTCAGCTCGGTGCGCGTGGTCAGCTCGCCCGTCTTTTGCACCAGCATGATTTCTCTACCGGGCTGAGCCGGCAATCGCTCGGCCAGGCGCCGCAACGCCGTGACCACTGCCGCCTGGCCGACGGGCTTCCATAAATCGCTTTCGAGTTGCGGCTGCAACTGCCGGGCCAGCTCCGACAGATTGATCAGTCCCCGCCGCAGCCCTTCCGTCAGAAAGGCCGATTCCAGCACGATGCGTTCAACTTTGGTAGCAATCGACAACATGAAAAAAATCCCCGCACTCTGTAGACGCTGGCAGATGGCTATCGCCTCGTCCGGCACGACTTAGTGTAAGTCGCACACTTTACGATTCGCATGAATTTCGCTGAAAAAATGTGCAGAGTGTTGCATAGTAGCCGACACCTGAGCGTGGTAGCGCATTCTTTCAAATGCTCAGTCCGCCTGTAGGTAAGCCTGGTAAACGAGATAAACCGTTTCCGCAATGGCTTATTTGAGCCATTTCTATACTGCACGACCCATTTCCAAAGTTTTTTGACTTGCCTTTGGCAAAGGGAATAGTGTCGCCCGTTCCGGCTGGCATCACGTCGCCGTGCAACCACCTGAAACGGGAGAAGAGATGAACTTACGTAAGACCCTGCTTACCGCATCCATTGCCGCCTTGCCGATGATGCTATCGACCACGACCCCCGCCGCCGCCGCCGCAGGGCCCGACAAAGACAGCCAGTCGCTGCTGGCCAAACTGGCCGCGCGCGAGGCCCAGCGCGGCCTCGGCCCGGACAGCAGTTTTCGCATCATGAACCAGCACCCCGGCGATGCCGGGCAAAAAATCACCCGGGTCCAGCACACGTACCAGGGCTTGCGCGTGTTCGGCTCGGAAGCGGTGGTGGT
Organism: Duganella sp.; assembly: GCA_040508835.1. Lineage (GTDB taxonomy): Bacteria > Pseudomonadota > Gammaproteobacteria > Burkholderiales > Burkholderiaceae_D > Rugamonas. The sequence continues at coordinate 8,506 of JBEVMD010000283.1, forward strand.
GACCGATGGCGCGGGCGAGATCGTCAGCGTGTCGGTGGCCGACCGCCGTGCCGGACTGGACGCCAACGTGGCCCGCGACAGCAGCCCCGACAACACCGTGGCCGCGGCCGGGCCGGAAGCGGCGGCGCCGTCCAGCCTGAAACCGTCGATCACGGCCGACAACGCCATTGCCCGCGTGGCCAAACAGGTGGCGCCCACCGGCCAGCACCGCTGGCCGCCCAAGGCCGAGCTGCTGATCTACCCCGTCATGGCGACCGTGCGTACAGCCGAGGCCGCCGACAAGGCCGAGGGCGAACTCAACGCGCTCGACCTGCAGGACGTGGTGCAGCGCTACGCCCTCGCGTATTTTGTGCAGACCCGCATGGTGGTCGACCGCAAGCCGGTGTACCACGACACCATTGTCGATGCCAAAACGGGCGAGGTGATCGCCCAGTGGCAAGCGCTGCAAACCGTGGTGGGCACCGGCAACAGCCAGTACAACGGCGCGGTGGCGATCAGCACCAGCCAGAACGGCAGCACTTTCCAGATGCTGGACCCCACGCGCGGCACCGGCGGCAAGTTCGGCGGCATGGCCATTACCAACGCCAACCATAGCTCGCAGGAAAATCCCAGCCCGGGCAACATCTATACCAACAGCACCAATACCTGGGGCGACGGCAAGCAGTACATTCCCGGCGGCAGCACCACCAACGCCAACGGCCAGACCGCCGCCGTCAACGCCCTGTGGGGCCTGATGAACACGTACGACACCAACAAGAACGTGCTGGGCTGGCAGTCGCTCGACGGCAACAATACCGCCACCTATATTGCCGTCCACGTCGACAACGCCTACGACAATGCGTTCTACGATTCGGGCTGCAAATGCATGTTCATCGGCGACGGCGGCCAGTATTTCTTCAACCTGGGCTCGATCGACGTGATCGGCCACGAAATGTCGCACGGCGTGACCGACGCCACGTCCAACCTGATTTACGCGGGCGAGTCTGGCGGCCTCAACGAATCACATTCCGACATCGGCGGCGACATGGTGGAAGCGTATGCGCGTAACGGCGGCAAGGGCACCACCATCCCCGCCACCGGCAACGACTGGATGACCGGCAAGGAAATCGCGCGCAACGGCCAGCCGCTGCGCTGGTTGTACAAACCGAGCAAGGACGGCCGCAGTCCCGACGCCTGGAGCAGCAGCCTGAAGAACATCGACGTCCACTACTCCAGCGGACCCAACAACCGGATGTTCTATTTTTTGTCGCAGGGTTCGAACGCCGACGCGGCCAGCGACGCGTACAGCAAGTACCTCGTGAAGTCGCCGCAGGCCATGACCGGCATCGGCAACGACAAGGCCTACCGCATCTGGTTC
>JBEVMD010000303.1:0-6879 GCA_040508835.1 Duganella sp.
AATCAGCGCCGCAATCCCGATGTGCACCGGGTTGAGCCGGGTGTCGTCGCGGTCGAAAGCGCTTTGCCGGCGCAGGCCGAAAAACGACCACACCACGGCCTTGAGCGAGTACAGGAACGACGCCTGCTTTGTCATCGTGCTACCTCGCCGCCGTCTGCACCGCGCCGCCCACTTCAAAGAACGTGTACGACAGCGTAATGGTCTTGACCTCGCGCGGCAGCTTGGGGTCGATATAAAACATCACCGGCATCTGGCGCGCCTCGTTCGGTTTCAAGGCTTGCTGGCGGAAGCAGAAGCATTCGACCTTCTTGAAATGCTGCATGGCGTTTTGCGGCGCGTAGCTCGGTATCGCCTGCGCCGCCACGTCGCGGTTCTGGGTGTTTACCACCTCGTACGTGACGGTGGCCAGTTCGCCCGGATGCACGGTCATGGCATTGACGGTGGGACGGAAACGGTACGGCCCCTGGGCGTTGGCGTCGAACTCGATGGTGATGCTGCGGGTCTGGTCCACCTGGGTGTTCTTGTCGTACGCGACCGTGCCGTCCTTTTGCGTGAGCACGTTCAGGCCCAGCGCCTCGCAGATCTGCCGATAGAACGGGTTGAGCGCGTAGGCAAAGCCGAACATCACCACGGCAATCACCAGCAGCTTGCCCAGCAGCGTGCGGTTCAGGCCCGGGGTACCGTCGTTCGCCATATCAGCTCAGCCAGATGCGCTTGACGAACACGGACAGGAAAAACAGCACGGCCACCCCGGCCAGCATCAGGGCCAGGCGCGTGTTGTTGGGCTTGTTGGGCTTGTTCGCGCTCATGTTATTTGAACTGCGGCGGGGTTTCGAACGTGTGGAACGGCGCCGGCGACGGCACGGTCCACTCCAGCCCTTCGGCGCCTTCCCACGGCTTCGCTTCCGCCTTCTTGCCGCCGCGAATGGTCGGGATCACCACGCCCAACAGGAAGAACACCTGCGACAGGCCGAAGCCGAAGGCGCCGATGGTGGCAATCATATTGTAGTCGGTGAACTGCGCCGAGTAATCGACGTAACGGCGCGGCATGCCGGCCAGGCCCAGGAAGTGCATCGGGAAGAAGGTGACGTTAAACGAGATCAGCGACAGCCAGAAGTGGGTCTTGCCCATGATTTCGTTGTACATGTGGCCGGTCCACTTGGGCGACCAGTAATAAAAACCGGCAAACAGCGCGAACAACGAGCCCGCCACCAGCACGTAGTGGAAATGCGCCACCACGTAATAGGTGTCCTGCAGCTGGATGTCGATCGGCGTCACGGCCAGGATCAGGCCGGTGAAGCCGCCGATGGTGAAGACAAAAATGAAACCGACCGTAAACAGCATCGGCGTCTCGAACGTCATCGAGCCCTTCCACATGGTGGCGATCCAGTTGAACACTTTGACGCCCGTGGGCACGGAAATCAGCATGGTCGCTTACATGAAGAACAGCTGCGACGTCACCGGCATGCCGGTGGTAAACATGTGGTGGGCCCACACGATGAACGACAGGATTGCGATCGACGCGGTGGCGTACACCATCGACGCATAGCCGAACAGCTGCTTGCGCGCGAACGCGGGCAGGATCTGCGAGACGATGCCGACTGCCGGCAGGATCATGATGTACACCTCGGGGTGGCCGAAGAACCAGAAGATGTGCTGGTACATCACCGGGTCGCCGCCGGCGGCGGCGTTGAAGAAGGTCGTGCCGAAGTGGCGGTCGGTGAGCGTCATGGTGATCGCGCCGGCCAGCACCGGCATCACCAGGATCAGCAGGTAGGCGGTAATGAGCCAGGTCCAGCAGAACATCGGCATTTTCATCAGGGTCATGCCCGGCGCGCGCATGTTGAGGATGGTGACGATGATGTTGATCGAGCCCATGATGGACGAAGCGCCCATCAGGTGCATGGCAAAGATGGCCATGTCCATGCCCGGGCCCATTTGCGTGGACAGCGGCGCGTACAGGGTCCAGCCGGCGGCGGTGGCCCCGCCCGGCACCAGGAACGATGTGGCCAGCAGCAGCGCGGCCGGCGGCAGCAGCCAGAACGAGAAGTTGTTCATGCGCGCGAACGCCATGTCGGACGCGCCGATCTGCAGCGGGATCATCCAGTTGGCAAAGCCCACGAAGGCCGGCATGATGGCGCCGAACACCATCACCAGGCCGTGCATGGTGGTGAGCTGGTTGAAGAATTCGGGCTGGAAGAACTGCAGGCCAGGATGGAACAGCTCGCTGCGGATCATCAGCGCCAGCACGCCGCCCGACAGCAGCATGACGAACGAGAACCACAGATACAGCGTGCCGATATCCTTGTGATTGGTGGCAAACAGCCAGCGCGACAAGCCATGCGGGTGCGCATGGGCTTCATCGTGGGCATGGCCGTGATCGATAGTGCTTGTGCTCATGTATGTCTCCTGCTTGGTGTCGCTGGATTATTTGCGTGCAGCCACGATTTCGGCCGGCTGGACGATGTTTTGTTCTGGCTTGTTGGACCAGCTGTTGCGGGTGTAGGTGATCACGGCCGCGATTTCCGTATCGGACAGCTGTTTCCACGACGGCATTTCAGCCGGGTACTTGCCGCTCTTCTGGCCGTTGAGCAGCACGTGGATTTGCGCAGCCTTGTCGCCGTTGACGACGGCGGAGCCGTCCAGCGGCGCGAAAGCGTTGGGCACGCCCTTGCCGTTGGCCTGGTGGCACACCACGCAGTTGGTGGTGTAGACTTTTTCGCCGCGCGTTTTCAGCTCGTCGATGGTGAAGGTTTTATTCGGATCGTCGGCCAGCGCGGCCATTTCCTTTTTCTTGCCGTTGACCCAGGCCGTGTAGTCGGCGTCGCTCACCACGCGCACGACGATGGGCATGAACGCGTGCTCCTTGCCGCACAGCTCGGAGCAGTAGCCGCGATAGGTGCCCGTGTGCTCCGCCTTGAACCAGGTGTCGCGCACGAAACCGGGAATTGCATCCTGCTTGACGGCAAACGCCGGGATCGACCACGAGTGAATGACGTCGGCTGCGGTGGTGACCATGCGGATCTTTTTATGGACCGGCACCACCATCTCGTTGTCGACTTCCATCAGGTAGTGGTCGCCGCGCTGCTCGGTGGGCGCAAAGCCGGGCGCGCCCACTTGCGAACGGGGCGTGGCCAGGTTGGAGAGGAAGGAAATGCCCGTACCCTCGCCGCTCAGGTAATCGTAGCCCCACTTCCACTGCATGCCGGTGACCTTGATGGTGATGTCGGCGTTGCTGGTGTCCTTCATGCCCACCACGGTGCGGGTGGCGGGCAGCGCCATGCCGATCACGATCAGGAACGGCACGATGGTCCAGGCGATTTCCACCGCAGTCGATTCGTGGAAGGTGGCCGGTTTGTGACCCAGCGACTTGCGGTGCTTGAAGATGGAATAGAACATGACGCCGAACACGGCGACAAAAATCACCAGGCACACGGCCATCATCCAGGTGTGCAGGTCGTAGACCTCGGTGGCGATGCGGGTGGCGGGGGGCTGCAGGTTGAGCTGTTTTTCGATCGGGCCGCCGGTGCCGCCGGTGGCCGCGCCGTAGGTACCCACTGCGGTGCCGACGTTATTGGCGGCGTCCGCCGCCCACACTGAAATACTGGCTGCCGTCATCGTAAAGCCGAGCATGAACGATGTAAGTCGCTTCGCTAGTGTCATGTTTTCCCCAACAACCCAAGTGTAATATTTTTTGTAGCGACCTGGATTCCGGTACACACAATCCGCGTCGCTCCTTAAACAACTTCAGGCCCCCTAAGCCGCTGCCCCAGGGACCCTGAAGCCTTTGTCTCCATCCCCTGCTACTCCGAGAGAACAATCCAAAAGCCTGATGCTGCTTAATTCAACTACTTGTCTCGTGCACCGAACTCAATAATGAGCGTTTGCCCTCACGCTGCCGGCTGGCTGCTGGCGACGTGATTTGCTGGCAAAGTTGGTTATTGATTATATAGAACAAAATCGGCGCACATCAACAAATAAACCATTTTGCAACTCTGTTGTCACCCGGACGCATTTCACTTGCATCCGGGCGACGATCGCGTTATGCACGCTCTTTATTCTTTACCGCGGCTTGCGCGGCTCGAAGCGGATGATGGCCTCGCCCTTCGACGTCACCTTGGGCGCCGGCCGGAACGCATGCCCATAGATCACTTCGAAAGTGAGCCCCAGCTTGCCGTCGGGCCGGCGGAACCGTTCGAGCGCGTCCAGCATGCGCTGCCATGCGTGCTTGCCCATGAGGCCGGTGCGGCGCGTGCTCAGCGGATTGCCGCCCAGTGCGCGCACGTCGGCCAGCAGCGCGCGCGCCGTGTCGTACGTGACCGTGATCGCTTCCATGTCGAGCACGGGAGTGGAAAAGCCCGCTTCCACTAGCTGGTCGCCGAAGTCATGCATGTCGACAAACGGCAACGCGTGCGGCGCCAGGTCGGCTTCCGCAAACGCCGTGCGCAGCTCGCGCAGGCTGTCCGGGCCGAAGCACGAAAACATGAGCAGGCTGTTTACCCGCAGCACGCGGCGCCATTCGGCAAACACGCGGTCCGGCTGCGGATGCCAGTGCAGGGCCAGGTTGGACCACACCAGGTCGATCGAGTTCGGCGCCAGCGGCAGGTCCGCGTAGTCGCCGCACACCAGGTCGATGCCGGCCTTGGACGGCAGCAGTTTATTGAGCAGCTGGTTCAGCGACGACTGCTTGACGGCCTGGCCGCGTGCGGCGCGCAGTTGCGCCTCGGCTGCATCGACGCCAACGATCTGGGCAGCGGCGTACACTTTTTGCAACAACGACAGGTCGGCGCCATTGCCGCAGCCTGCGTCGAGCACGCGCAAGGGCGCAATTTTAATCAATTCCAGCCGGTCGTACATGCGCGAGGCAATTTCACGCCGTAAAAAGTCGGCCAGCTGCAGGCGCTCGGGACGGGAAAACAGCGCGCGCACATGATGCAGGTCGATCGGGGCGCTGAGCTTGGGAGGGTTGGCAGGCACTTGCATAGTTGGTTAACAGTTGGGTTCCGCCGGCGGCGCGCATGCGTCATCCCCGCGGACGCAGGGATCCATGGCACGCTCGCGCAGGTTGGCATGGGTCGATGACAGCGCTGCCCGCGTGTTGCATGGATTCCCGCCTGCGCGGGAATGACGGATTATCGGCCTGTCGCCGAAAGATACGCCGTCGGTAATGCGATAATGTCGGCAGTGTACATGGTTGGCAGCAAGGCGACCCGCATCGCCTGCGATTTTGACCGAGAGCATGGCATGAATGACAATCTGTTTCAGCGTGCAATCTGCTTGCTGCTGCCCACGTCGTGCGCGCTGTGCGGCGCCGGCAGCGACGACACCTTGTGCCCCGCGTGCATCGCGCAGTTTTTCGGCGCCGCCGGGCCGCGCTGCCACCATTGCGCCAATCCGCTGGCGGCGGGCTCGGCCAGCGTGTGCGGCCACTGCATCGTCCATCCGCCCGCGTTCGACCGCACGCTGGTGGCCGCCGACTACGCGCTGCCGGTCGACCAGCTGGTGCTGCAACTGAAATTCGGCCACCGGCTGGCTTTGGCTGCGCTGATGGCGCGGCGGCTGGCAGCGGTCGTGCGGCAGGACCAGGCGCTGGGGGCAGCCCGGTTGCCGGCGCCAGCGTCCACGCAGCCGGCGCCGTTGTCCGCCCGGTTGTACGCCCGGTTGTACGCCCAGGTGCGCGCCCGGTTGTCCGCTCGCCTGTGTGCCCAGTTGCATGCTCAGTTGCGTGCTCAGTTGTCCGCCCAGTTGTCCGCCCAGTTGTCCGGCCAGGTACCGGCGCAGTTATCGGTGCAGTCGCTTGCTGCACTGCCCGCGCTGCTGTGCCCGGTACCACTAGGCCCGCGCCGGCTGGCGCAGCGCGGCTACAACCAGGCGCTGGAAATCGCCCGGCCGCTGGCGCGCGAGCTGGCCATCCCCCTGCACGCCCGGCTGGTCGCGCGCGTGCGCGAGACGGCCGCGCAGAGCAGCGTGGCGCCCGAGCGCCGCCGCGCCAATATCGCCGGCGCGTTTGCGCTGGCCGATCCGGCCCTGGTCCGTGGCCGCCACATCGGCGTGGTGGACGACGTGATGACCAGCGGCGGCACGCTCGATGAAATGGCGGCCATGCTCAAGCGGCACGGCGCGGCCCGCGTGACCAATTTCGTGTTTGCGCGCACGCCGCCCCATTGAATTTTTGAGGAGAAAAAATAGTGTTTCATGTTGTTCTGGTTCACCCGGAAATCCCGCCGAACACCGGCAATGTCATCCGCCTGTGCGCCAACACGGGCGCCCAGTTGCACCTGATCGAACCGCTCGGTTTTCCGCTGGAAGACTCCAAGCTCAAACGCGCCGGTCTCGACTATCACGAGTACGCGCAAATGAAGGTGCACGCCGACTGGCAGTCGTTCTGCGCCGACCTGCAGCCCGACCCGTCACGCATGTTCGCCATGACCACGCGCGGCTCGTCGCCGTTTGCCGACGCCAGCTTCCGGCCGGGCGATGTATTCGTGTTCGGTTCCGAGACGGCCGGCCTGCCGCCGGCCCTGCGCGACAGCTTCGCGCCCGAACAGCGCATCCGCCTGCCGATGCGGCCCGACAACCGCAGCCTCAACCTGTCCAACACGGTGGCAGTTGTCGTGTTCGAAGCCTGGCGCCAGAACGGCTACGCCGGCGGCGCCTGACCCGCACACCGCAGCGTCGCCGGGTACGCCAGTACTGCCCCGCAACGACTATCTGCTCCCGGAAGCGCGCGAGATAACCTTCAGAGCAAGGCGCAGCGACGCAGACAGTACGCCAGTACGCCAGTTCGGCGAGGCGCTGCAACGCCGCCATGGCAGTTTCGTGCAGCGCTCCCGGGAGCGCGCGAGATAACCTTCAGAGCAAGGCGCAGCGACGAAGACA